>NZ_JBIALO010000021.1:0-161233 GCF_042873595.1 Streptomyces sp. NPDC004629
GACATCTGAGCAACTCTAAGGAGACGTAGCTGACACTGTCATCCACACAAAAGACCAGTTCAGCGTGGCTGCCGAGCGTGAAGGATCCAGATAACCGCCTGCTCATCAGTCAGAAACTCCACCGGCACTAGCGGACCGTAGCCAGCCCCGGCACCCGCCCGGCGGCCTTTCCGCGAACCTCAGCGGAGCCCTCAGCCGATGTGCTAGCCGCCCATGATCAATCTCAGCGCCAACCGCTGTACCGATGTTCCCCGAGGCCGTAAACGCTAGCGGGTCCTGTGGCACGGCGCCACAACTTCGATGGCAATTTGCCATGACGGAGGGGGACCAAGGGTGAGAAGCGCGGCAGACTGGCGGAGCCAGGCAGAGAGGAGACAGCATGTCGATGCGAAGTGCACCCACAGAACGCCGACAGCGACTTGGCGCTGAACTGCGCAAACTCCGCGTCGCGGCAGGTGCAAGCACGCAGTACGCGGCTGGCCTGCTGGGCCTGGACCGCGCGAAGATCTCCAACATGGAAGCAGGCACTCGGATCACGAGCCCGGAGCGAGTGCGGACGCTGGCCAGCAACTACGACTGCTCTGACCAGATTTACGTCGACGCCTTGGCGGCCATGGCCAACGAAACGGAACCCGGCTGGTGGGAGCAGTACCGCGGTACCTTGCCGTCTGGACTGCTCGACATCGCCGAGCTTGAGTGGTACCAAACGCCTGCTCACCGGGCAGATCGTCCACCTGCCTGGCCTCTTGCACACCGAGGAGTACGCCCGCGCGGTGTTCAATTCCGGACTGCCGTGCATGTCCCGTTTTGAGGTCGAGTTGCGCGTGAAGCACCGCATGGATCGACAGCAGGTTCTGGATGAGCCGATCTCACTGCCGTACATCGGATACATTCACGAGGCGGCCCTCCGTATGCAGTTCGGTGGACGCAAAGTCACTCAGGCCCAACTCGACCACCTACAGGTCATGTCCGAGCGCGACAACATCACTCTGCGGATCATCCCTGTCAGCTGCGACGGCTTCCCTGGAGCGGGGCACGCCCTCCTGTATGCCGAAGGCCCCGTGCCGCAGCTCGACACAGTCCAGTTGGATTCCACGCACGGCCCCGAGTTCCTCCATGCCGACGCCCAACTCGCCAAATTCCGTGCCCACCTCGACTGGATGGATGCACACTCTCTGAGCCCCGAAGAATCCCGGGAACTCATCCACACTGTCGCCCGCGAACTCTAAGGAGCCCTCATGCCTCTCATTACGTGGGAAACCCCCTACTGCGCCGAAGGCAACAACTGCTTCCGTCTCGGCATCGACGCCGACGGCAACGGCTACATAGCCGTCAACGGCCAAGAAGACCACTACCTCACCGACTCCCTCGAAGCCCTGCGTACCCTCATCACCGACATCAAGGCTGGCAAAGCAGACCACCTGCTGTAGGACCACCAGCGCCCGACGCCGCCAGTCGGTACCGTGTACGGCTGTCAGGTGACGAGGCATCAGGACCGCGGGGGCGCAAGCGTGGCGCAGGCACGGAGAATCGGCGAGCAGGGCCGTTATGAGCTGATCGAGGAGATCGAGTCCGGCGGCATGGGCACGGTCTGGCGCGGTTACGACGCCGTTCTCGACCGGGAGATCGCGGTCAAGCTCATCCGGCCCGACGTCGTCGCATCGCCCACGCAGGCAGAGGAGTTCACCCGCCGCTTCGAGCGCGAGGCGCGCGTCACCGCACGCATCGGCCATCACGGGGTGCCGCAGGTGTTCGACGCGGTGTTGGACGAGGCGTCGTATGACCGGCTGTACCTGGTGATGGAGTACGTGCGCGGGATCTCCCTGCGCAGAGTGCTCACGGGCGCGGAGGACGGAGCGGCAGTGCGGCTCCCGGTGAGCTGGGCCGCGTCGATCGCCGCACAGATCTGCACGGTCCTGTCGTACGCCCACGCCATCCCGGTCGTGCACCGCGATCTGAAGCCGGACAACGTCCTGCTCGCCGGTGACGGGACAGTCAAGGTGCTGGACTTCGGCATCGCGAAGCTACTGCGCACGGACGTCACCCGCCTCACGGCCACCGGCAGCCGGATCGGTACCAGCCGCTACATGCCGCCCGAGCAGATCGACTGCGCGCAGATCACACCGCTGAGCGACCTCTACGCGCTCGGCTGCGTGCTGCACGAACTCCTCGCCGGTGAGACGGTCTTCAGCGGCGACAACGACTACCAGCTCATGCACCAGCACATGGACGTGCCGCCGACGCCGTTGCGCACCCTGCGGCCCGAGGTGCCGGTGGACCTGGAGGCACTGACCCTCGACCTGCTGGCCAAGGCGCCCGAGCAGCGTCCGGCCGACGCGTACGCGGTGTACGAGCGGCTGTCACCGTACCTGCCGCAACCGGGTTCGGCGGCCGACCCCGTGGTCTTCACCGACGGCGGCTCCCCTGCCGCGGTTCCCGACCCGACGGTGATCTACCGGCAGCCGAATGCACCGCTGCGGCGGACCACGGGGCCTGCGCCCTCACCCGAGCCGGTGGCCCCCGTACCGGTCCCGGCGCGCGTCGACACCGCACTGCGGGACGCGATCCGGGAGGCCTACGCCCAGTCCGCGGACCTAGCCGAGATCGGGCGGTTCGCCCAGGCCGCGGACGTCCTCAAGGCGGCGATCGCCACGGCGGCCACCACTCTCGGCGCGCACAACCCCCGGGTGCTCGGCCTGCGGCGGCAGCGCGCGGCGGTCCTCATGGCCGGCGAGGACTTCCGGCGCGCCTTACCGGAGTTCGACGCGCTGGCCACCGTCTACGCCCGTACGACGGGACCGTCCAGCGACAACGCGCTGGAGTGCCGTCGGCATGCCGCCCACTGCCGGGCCAACCTCGGCCAGGCCACCCTTGCCCTGCGGGAGTTCCAGGAAGTCCTGGAGGTCGTGTCCGACACGGCTGGAGACGCCTCCGAGACCGCTCTCGACCTGCGCCGCAGCATCGGCGTCCTCCTCTTCTCCGAGGGCCGCCGCAGCGAGGCCGAGGGTGTCCTCGACGCCCTCCATGAGGACATGTGCGTCCTCCTCGGCGAAGACCACGAAGAGACCCGCGAAATCGCCGACCTCCTCGCCCGGCTGCACCGCCCGCGGGGATCAGGCCCCCATTGATGTCCCACCGGTACCGTCATGCCCCGTCCTCGCCTTCTTCGCTGTGGATGCGCTGTGCCAGATCCCACAGGCTGCGGCCATCCGCGAGGAACCAGTGAGCTGTCCACTGGCCGGTCACCGGCCGATCGTCCCATTCGGCATCCGCCCACATCTCCGAAAGGGCTCCCGGCCCCGTCGGCCGGAACAGGGCTGCGGCCCGTGGCACGAGCAACCCTCGCCTGCTGATCACCGGCAGACTGCCCACCAAGCCGGCCGGGCAACTGGCCACGGCTCGATGGTTGGACACCGCGCTTCGCAGACAGTAATCCACCCCCCAGCCGCTTATGGCAGGATCGAAATCCTCTACGTGGCCGAGGCCGCTGGCGCCCGAAGTGCTCGGCGATCCCCTGCATGAACGGGCCACGATGCAAGGGCGCCCCCGTCTTCGGGCAATCCGTCAGCGGGCGCCCGCCGCGTAGGCCGCCGGAGGTACTCCTACCGTGGCGGTGAAGTCGCGGATCAGGTGGGCCTGGTCCGCGTACCCGAGGTCGGCGGCCAGGGCCGCCCAGTCCACCGCGTGCCCGGTCTCGGCGCGCTCCAGCGCCTCGTGGATGCGGTAGCGCAGGATGACCCACTTCGGTCCGACCCCGACGTACCCGGCGAAGAGCCGTTGCAGCAGCCGTACGGACAGGCCCTCCGTGCGGGCGAAGTCCGTGACGCGGCGGATCGAGCGGTCCGTGCGGATGCGGTCCACCAGGGCCGTCGCGAGGTCGGCCTGCGGATCGGGCCGGGGGCCGAGGGAGAGCAGGAACGCGTCCAGGGCGGCGACGCGTACGTCCTCGTCGTCCGGGCCGAGTACGGCCCGCACGTCGGCGTCCGGCCAGATGCCGGGGAAGCGGACGCGGCGGCCCGTCCACTCGGCCACCGGGCGGTCCGGCGCGAAGGGCCGGAAGCCGCCGGGCCGGAACTGGATCCCGCAGACCCGGCCCCGTCCCTGGAGTTTCTGGGTGAACAGCCCGAGCCCGACGCCGGCGACCTCCGCGAACGGCTCCTGACCGGACAAGCGCTGGAAGACGATGTTCACCGAGGGGTGCGGGACGACGTGCGAGGCGTACGGCCGGCCGAGGTCCCAGTCGATCAGCCAGTAGTGCTCCAGGTACGGGCGCAGCGGTACGGCGGGCTCCCGGCGGCGGAAGTCCACGTGCGCGAAGAGGTCCGCGGCATCGACGATGCCCCGGGTGTCACGGCGTGCGGCGGCCATGCTGCGATCGTAGGACGGGGCACCGACAAGCGGCGGAATAGGGAGTGGCGGCCCACCGTTGGACGGGCATAGTTGAACCGTCAACAACTTGGAGGATGAGCGACCATGCAGTTCGGGATCTTCAGCGTCGGCGACGTCACGGCGGACCCCACTACGGGCCGTACGCCGACCGAGCGCGAGCGCATCAAGGCCATGGTCGCCATCGCGCTGAAGGCCGAGGAGGTCGGCCTTGACGTCTTCGCGACCGGCGAGCACCACAACCCGCCGTTCGTGCCGTCCTCGCCGACCACGATGCTCGGCTACATCGCCGCGCGCACCGAGCGGCTGATCCTGTCCACGTCCACCACCCTGATCACCACCAACGACCCGGTGAAGATCGCGGAGGACTTCGCGATGCTCCAGCACCTGGCCGACGGCCGGGTCGACCTGATGATGGGCCGCGGCAACACCGGACCGGTCTACCCCTGGTTCGGCCAGGACATCCGCGAGGGCATCAACCTGACCATCGAGAACTACGCCCTGCTGCACCGGCTGTGGCGCGAGGACGTGGTGAACTGGGAGGGCAAGTTCCGCTCCTCGCTCCAGGGCTTCACCGCCACACCCCGCCCGCTGGACGGCGTGCCGCCGTTCGTCTGGCACGGCTCCATCCGCTCCCCGGAGATCGCCGAGCAGGCCGCCTACTACGGCGACGGCTTCTTCCACAACAACATCTTCTGGCCGGCCGACCACACCAAGCGGATGGTCGAGCTGTACCGGACCCGGTACGCGCACTACGGGCACGGCACGCCCGAGCAGGCGATCGTCGGGCTCGGCGGCCAGGTGTTCATGCGGAAGAACTCGCAGGACGCGGTGCGCGAGTTCCGCCCCTACTTCGACAACGCGCCGGTCTACGGGCACGGCCCCTCCCTGGAGGACTTCACCGACCAGACCCCGCTGACCGTCGGCTCCCCGCAGCAGGTCATCGAGAAGACGCTGTCCTTCCGCGAGTACGCCGGCGACTACCAGCGCCAGCTGTTCCTGATGGACCACGCCGGACTGCCGCTGAAGACGGTGCTCGAACAGCTCGACCTGCTCGGCGAGGAGGTCGTACCGGTGCTGCGCGAGGAGTTCGCCAAGGGCCGCCCGGCCGACGTGCCCGAAGCCCCCACCCACGCGTCCCTGCTCGCCGCCCAGGAGGTGGCCGTCGCATGAAGCTCGTCGTCGTCTCGGCGGGACTGAGCGTCCCGTCCTCCACCCGGCTGCTCGCCGACCGGCTGGCCGCGGCCACCGGCCGGCACGCCCCGGCCGACGTCCAGGTCGTCGAGGTGCGCGAACTCGCCGTGGAGATCGCGCACAACCTCACCAACGGCTTCCCGGCCCGTGCCCTGTCCGGCGCGCTGGACGCGGTCGCACGGGCGGACGGGCTGATCGTCGTCACCCCGGTGTTCACGGCCTCATACAGCGGCCTGTTCAAGTCCTTCTTCGACGTGCTCGACAAGGACGCGCTGGCCGGCAAGCCGGTGCTGATCGCCGCGACCGGCGGTACGGCCCGGCACTCCCTGGTCCTGGAGCACGCCCTGCGCCCGCTCTTCGCCTACCTCAGGGCGGTGGTCGTACCCACCGCCGTGTACGCCGCCTCGGAGGACTGGGGCGCGCAGGGGCTTGCGGAGCGGATCGACCGGGCGGCGGCGGAGCTGGCCGCGCTGATGACCGGCCTGACGGCGAGCGGCGGGGCCGAGGCGGGTGCCGGGAAGGAGACGGGCGCGGGGAGCGAGGCGGGCGCCGACAGCCGGCCGGCCACCGGGAGCGAGGCGGGCGTCGCGAGGGGCGCGGGCGTCGGGAGCCGGGTGGCGGATGCCGCGGACGCAGCGCGAGTGGTGCCCTTCGAGGAGCAGTTGGCGCGGCTCGGCGCCGCCTGACGGCCGTTCGGCGGCATGTCACGGCCGACGGTGAGAAGACGGTGGGCCCCGGCCTCCGGTTGCGTCCGGGACGGTGAGAGCCAGGTAAAAAGGGTGGTCGTAGGCCCGTTCGACACGGTCGAACCGGCGGTGGCCTTGGCAGACTGGGGGCGTGCCCCAGACTGTGCTGCTCGCCGAAGACGACCGCGCCATCCGTCACGCCCTGGAGCGTGCCCTGACCCTGGAGGGCTATGAGGTGACGGCGGTCGCCGACGGGGTGGAGGCGCTGGCGCACGCCCACCGCACGCCGCCGGACGTCCTCCTCCTCGACGTGATGATGCCGGGCATCGACGGGCTCCAGGTGTGCCGGGTGCTGCGCGCCGAGGGCGACCGCACCCCGATCCTGATGCTCACCGCGCTGGTCGAGACCGCCGACCGGATCGCCGGCCTCGACGCCGGCGCCGACGACTACGTCGTCAAGCCGTTCGACGTCGAGGAGGTCTTCGCCCGGCTGCGCGCCCTGCTGCGCCGCACCACCTCGGTCACCGCGGGCGGCAACGGCGGCGGGAACGGCGGCGGCACCGAACCGGTCCGCGACACCCAGGTCAACGACCGCCAGGTGGAGGCCGCCGGGCTGCGCATGGACCTCCAGGCGCGCCGGGCCTGGCGCGGCAAGCGGGAGCTGGAGCTGACCCGCACCGAGTTCGAGCTGCTGGAGCTGCTGGTCCGCAACGCCGGCATCGTGCTCGACCACTCCACCATCTACGACCGCATCTGGGGCTATGACTTCGGACCCGGTTCCAAGAACCTCGCCGTCTACGTCGGCTACCTGCGCCGCAAGCTCGACGAGCCCGGCGCACCGCAGCTGATCCACACCGTGCGGGGCGTGGGTTACGTGCTGCGGGAGGACTGAGTGGGCCGCCTGCGGCGGCTGCCGGCCGTGCGCAGGCACAAGCTGGTCTCGTTGCGCACCACCTTCGCCCTGTCCTTCGCGGCCGTCACCGCCGCCGTCACGATCCTCGTCGGCATCCTGTCCTACGGTGCCGCGGCCCGGCTGGTCCGGGTGGACCAGCAGTCCGTGTTCACCCAGGTCGTGCAGGATGTGCAGGCCGAGGTGCGGCAGCAGGAGATGGTCCCCGGCGACTTCAGCTCCACCCGGCCCGGACACGACGTGGTACGGCCCAGCCGCACCGACGTCCAAGTACTCGGCGCCCAGGGGCAGATCGCCGACCACGGCAGCCCCGGCCTGCCCGTCACCGCCAAGGACCGGGCGGTCGCCACCGCCAAGGAGGCCGGGAAGACCGTCCAGTACACGGACGTCCGGGTCGGCGAGGACCTGTTCCGGATCGCCACCGTCGCGCTCGGCGACGGACGGGGCGCGGTACAGGTCGCGCAGGAGTTCAGCGACACCGAGGACCTGCTGCGGGCGCTCCAGCAGCGCACGCTGATCCTGATGGCCGCGGTCGTGGTCGCCGCCGGACTGTTCGGCTGGTGGCTGGCCCGCCGCATCACCCGGCGCCTGGTCCTGCTCACCACCGCCGCCGAGGACGTCGCCCGCACCCGCCGGCTGGGCATCGAGGTGCCCGTCGCCGGTCTCGACGAAGTGGGGCGCCTGGGCCGGGCGTTCGACCGCATGCTGGGGCGCCTCGCCCAGTCGGAGGAGGACCAGCGCCGGCTGGTCCAGGACGCGGGCCACGAACTGCGCACCCCGCTCACCTCCCTGCGGACCAACATCTCCCTGCTGCGCCGCATCGACGAGCTGCCGCCCGCCACCCGCGACGAACTCGTCGCCGATCTCACCCAGGAGGCCCGTGAGTTGACCGACCTCGTCAACGAACTCGTCGACCTGGCCGCCGGGCAGTCCGACACCGAGCCGCCGCAGCGGGTCGACCTCGCGGACATCGCCGAGGACGTGGTGGGCCTCGCGCGCCGCCGCACCGGCCGGGACATCGTGCTGCGGGCCGCCGGGGACACCGGCACGCATGGGCGGCCCGCCATGCTCCAGCGCGCGATCTCCAACCTGGTCGAGAACGCCACCAAGTTCGACCGGGACAGCGGATCGCCCATCGAGGTCCGGGTCACCGGCCCGGCGCTTTTGAGGGGCCACGGCCTCGCCCGTGCGGGTGCCGGAACCGCCGGACCGGTCCGCGTCGAGGTCCTCGACCGCGGGCCCGGCATCGCCGACGGCGACCTGATCCGCATCTTCGACCGCTTCTACCGCGCCGCCGACGCCCGCTCCCTGCCCGGCTCCGGTCTCGGCCTGTCCATCGTGCGGGAGGTGGCCATGGCACACGGCGGCGCGCCGTTCGCCCTGCGCCGGGAGGGCGGCGGCTCGGTGATCGGGTTCACGGTGGGCGGGGGGCTCACGGGGGACACACATGACCACACATGACGGACACCTCGTCCGGCCCCGAGCAACACCCAGACGACGGCATCCCGGGACCGGGCGCGCGGATCTTCCGGAATGCGCGGGCGCCTGTTCGGCGCGGCGGCCGTGAATCGGTGACCGCACCGGCCGGTCCCCGGGGTGCGGGACGTACGGCGGGTGGGCGTCGGCGCCGAGGTAAGGGACGCACGGGTGGCCGGGCCGGGTGGGGCACGGTCCGGGCGAGCGCGGGCCCGTGCCGGAGGTGGGGCCTGGTTCACGCGGGGCTGCGGGTGGCTCGGGCCGGGATGGCGGGGCGAGGCGGCCCCGTGGCCGGGTGGCCGTCGGCGCCGGGGTGGGGGACGTACCGGCGGGCGGGGCGGATGGCGTGCGGTTCGGGTGAGCGAGGGGTCCTGCGGGGCGGGGCGGTGGTGGTGTCGTGGGGTTCAGGGGGCTGTGGGCGGGCGTTCGCGGCGGGGTAGGGACGGTCGGGTGAGGAAGCCCTCCGCGCGGGCGCTGGCCAGCCCGATGCGCGGGATGTCGCTGCTCTTGGCGAACAGCAGGAACCGGGGCTCCCACACGGGCCGGTACTTGGCGTTCGCCCGGTACAGGGACTCGATCTGCCACCAGCGCGAGAAGAACGTGAGCACCGACCGCCACAGCCGCAGCACCGGGCCCGCGCCCAGCCGGGAGCCCCGTTCGAAGACGGAACGGAACATCGCGAAGTTCAGCGACACCCGCCGCACACCCAACTCCTCAGCGCACAGCAGCAGTTCCACGACCATGTACTCCATCAGCCCGTTCTCGCACGCCCGGTCCCGGCGCATCAGGTCCAGGGACAGGCCGTGCTCGCCCCAGGGGACGAAACTGAGCAGGGCCCGCGGTTCCCCGGCCGCGTCCCGGCACTCCAGCATCACGCAGCGCCCGTCGGCAAGGTCGCCGAGACGGCCGAGCGCCATCGAGAAGCCGCGCTCGGTGGCGCCGTCGCGCCAGTGGTCGGCGCGGTCGACCAGCAGCGCCATCTCGGACTCGGGGATGTCCGCGTGGCGGCGCACCCGCACCGTGTACCCGGCCCGCCGGACCCGGTTGTGCGCCTGCCGGACGACGCGCATCGCCCGCCCCTCCAGCGTGAAGTCGGCCAGTTCCACGACGGCCTCGTCGCCCAGCTCCAGGGCGTCGAGGCCGTGCCGGGCGTAGACCGTGCCGGCCTCCTCGCTCGCGCCCATCACCGCGGGCGTCCAGGCGTGCCGGCGCGCCTCGGCGAGCCAGGCGTCGATGGCGCCGGGCCAGGCCTCCGGATCGCCGATCGGGTCCCCGGAGGCCAGGCTCACGCCGCCCACCACGCGATAGGTGACGGCCGCCTTGCCGCTCGGGGAGAAGAGGGCCGACTTGTCCCGGCGCAGCGCGAAGTAGCCGAGGGAGTCGCGTTCGCCGTGTCGTTCCAGCAGCGCCCGCAGCCGCTCCTCGTCCCGCGCGCCGAGCAGCGCCTGCCCGCGCGGGGCGCGGAAGCAGGCGTACAGGACGAGCAGGAACGTCGCGGCGATCAGGGTGTTGACGATGACGTCGACCCAGCGGGGCGCGTTCACCGAGTCGATCCGGTCGGCGAGCGGGCCGACGCTGACGCCGCGCAGCAGCGTGTACGCGATCCGGTCCTGGAGGCCCGCTCCGGGCCGGGTGTTGGTCGCGCTCACCAGCAGCGTGCCGAGGGTGCCGCTGACCAGGATGCCGCCCGCGCCGACGGCCAGCGCGAGCCGCGGGTTCGAGCGGTCGCCGACGGCGTCGAACTCGCGCCGGCCGGCCAGCAGCGCGGCCACGAACAGGCCGGTGAGCGCGGCGGAGAGCCAGTTGAACAGGTGCCTGCCGTAGGCGTCGGTGGTGAGCGCGAACGCGTAGAGGCAGCACAGGGGCCCGGCCAGGAGCAGGTTGAAGACCCAGGCCGCGCGCTTGCGGCGGCGCATCACCACCGCGAGGAACAGCGCGAGCGCCGCCGAGACCAGGCCCGCGGTGGCCAGGTACGGCGTGAAGAACTCGCCCGCGTTGTGCTCGTGCACCTCCTCGCGGAACGGCAGCGAGACGACCGCGACGATGTTGAGCACGGCGAGCAGCCGCAGGTACCAGACGGTCGCTCCGGCGGCCCGCGCCCGCAGCCGGGCGGGCACGGCGATCCGGTGGCGGCCCGGCCGAACGGGGAGCGGGGGAGTCAGCGTCGACTGCTGTGCGGACATGGTGACCGGACACCTTGGGGACGGGGGGCGGGGCGCCCTCGACCCTACAGTTCGTAGGGTAAGAGGCGGGTGAGCGGTGCGTCAGAATCCGCCGTACCGCCGCCGTGCGTCTATGTGTCCGTACCGCGGCGCGCCGCCGTCAGATGCCAGGCCAGGTTGCCCACCGCCGCTCCGGCCGCCACCACGGCGACGATCACGCCCGCGGTGGCCAGCCCGTCGCTGAACAGGTGCGGCCGTCGTTCCAGGCTGTGCAGCCCGAAGCCGCACAGCTCGTACACCCCCACGGCGGCGATGGCGAGGCTCACGACGAGCACGGCGACGGTGGGCACAAGACCGCCTGTCGCCCGCACGCCCGCCCCGGGACTCGGTGCCCCCTGTGCGTTCATGTCCGCGTTCATGTCCGCGTTCGTGCCCTGCATCATGCCCCCGTGGAACGAGTCGTACGGCCCTTGGACAGCTGGGAACCTACATCACGTAGGGTCGTTCGGGCCTAGGCTTGGCTCCGTGCGGATCTATCTGAGCGCCGACATGGAAGGCATCACCGGGCTCGTCGACCGCGACGACGTCCAGCCCGGCGGCCGGGACTACGAACGCGGCCGGTCGATGATGGCCGAGGACGTCAACGCCGCCGTACGGGGCGCCCTCGCGGCCGGCGCCACCGACGTCCTGGTCAACGATGCCCACGGCCCCATGCGCAATCTGCTGCCCGAGTCGCTGCACCCGGCGGCCCGGCTGGTCCGGGGCAGGCCGAAGCAGATGGGCATGCTGGAAGGGCTCACCGCCGCGCACGACGCGATGATCTGCGTCGGCTACCACTCCCGGGCGGGCGCCCTCGGCGTACTGAGCCACAGCTTCATGGGACACGAGATCGAGGACATCTGGCTGGACGGCAGCCCCGTGGGCGAGATCGGCCTGGCCCAGGCCACCGCGGCGGCCCTCGGTGTTCCCGTGGCCGTTCTCACCGGGGACGACGCGGCCTGCGCGGAGGCCACGGCGTGGGACGAGCGGATCGCCACGGTCCCCGTGAAGTATGCGCACGACCGCTTCTCGGCGGAACTGCGCCCCGCGGCGGAGGCACGGCAGGCGATCGAGGACACGGTCGCCGCGGCGCTCGCGCCCGCGCCGCCGCGCCCGCCCGCCGCCACGGACGACGTCACCCTCACGGTCCGCTGGCAGTCGTCCTCGGTGGCCGCCACCCTGCCGGGCATCCCCGGAGTCACCACCACCGACAGCCGCACCGTCCAGACCCGTGGCCAACTGCCCGCCCTGTACCGCCAGTTCGGCATCTGGATGCGGGTGGCATCATCCATGACCAACCAACCACCGTACTGCTGAACCGAGTCGCCCGCGGCGCACCGCCAAGGCGAACACACGCCCTGTGAAAGGGATTTCGCGGGGGCAGCCGCGGTCAGGCAGGCGTGGCAGGTGTGGCCCGCCGTGGAACAGAGCGGTGGTTCAGGGCCACACCAGGCAGTACGGCTGATGGCCCGCCTCGTGCAGGCGATGGCTGAAGTCCTGCCATTCGTGCAGGAGTTGGTACACGTTGAACGCGTCCCGCGGGCCGCCGCGGTCCGGGACCGTGGACCAGATGAACGCCGCCGCGCCCACCGCTTCCTCGCCGATGCCGCGGAGCGGGTCGACCACCGTCATCGGCAGCTTGACCACCGCGTAGTCGGGGTGCAGGACCACCAGTTCGAGCGGCGGCACCTTGTGCAGGGGCACGCCCTCGATGCCGGTCAGCACCATCGCGGCCATCGTCTCCGGCTTGATCTTGGTGAACATGCCGTTCATGCCCAGCTCGTCGCCGCCGAGTTCCTCGGGACGCATCGAGATCGGGACACGGGCCGCGGTCGCGCCGTCGGGCGCGCCGAAGTATTTGTACGTCACCCCCACCCGACCACCATTTCTGTTCCCCGCCCGGAGGCGGTCGACCCGGCGGTCGGTCCGCCGGTCGGGCCGCTCGGGCTCTCCCGGTACACCCTGTGCCTGACGTGCTTCGGTCGTCTCCTCCGCGTCGCGCCGGTGCCTTCCCCGCCGGGCTCGTCGAGGACCCAGATCATCAGTCCCCTCGCCCAGTCCGCCACCGCGATGCATATCTCCACCCGACTGCTTTTCTAGGACGCGTGGCCCCCGCCGCGCAACCCGATCATCGTGTCAGTGACCTCCCCCACGGCCGCCCGCCGAAACGTGCGTTGAAACATCAGTCCGCAGGATCCTGGCTGCTGATCACCGTGTGCCGTATGAACTGGTGTCCTTCTGTGGTTTCGCTCTGTGTATCAGGTCGTCTCGGGCCACAGTCTCGCAGATGGCGGGCGTCGGACCACGTGTTTGCGAGAGCCGGGACGGCGGCGGCCTACCCTGAGGAGGTCATTACGCAACCCGGAGTCCGAGAATCGCCGAGAACCTCGGAGAAGGTCGGAGAAGGTCGGAGAGGTCGGAGAAGTCGCAGGTCATGAGTGAATCGTCCCCTTCAGGTGCGCCCTACCCCTATGAAGCGCCCGTCTCGCAGGCACTGTTCGACCGCGCGTCCGCCGTCACCCCGGGCGGCGTGAACTCGCCGGTGCGCGCCTTCCGCGCCGTGGGCGGCACGCCCCGGTTCATGGTGTCCGGATCCGGCCCCTATCTGACCGACGCCGACGGGCGGGAGTACGTCGACCTCGTGTGCTCCTGGGGCCCGATGATCCTCGGGCACTCGCACCCCGAGGTGATCGCCGCCGTCCAGGAGGCCGTCGCGCGCGGCACGTCCTTCGGTACGCCGGGGGAGGGCGAGGTGGCCCTCGCCGAGGAGATCGTCGCCCGGGTCGAGCCGGTCGAGCAGGTGCGGCTGGTGTCCAGCGGGACCGAGGCGACCATGTCGGCGATCCGGCTCGCGCGCGGGTTCACCCAGCGGTCCAAGGTGATCAAGTTCGCCGGCTGCTACCACGGCCACGTCGACTCGCTGCTCGCCGCCGCCGGGTCGGGCGTCGCCACCTTCGCGCTGCCCGACACCCCTGGGGTCACCGGCGCCCAGGCCGGCGACACCATCGTGCTGCCGTACAACGACCTGGAGGCCGTGCAGGAGGCCTTCCACCGGCACCCCGGCGAGATCGCCTGTGTGATCACCGAGGCCTCGCCCGGCAACATGGGCGTCGTGCCGCCCGAGCCCGGCTTCAACCAGGGACTGAAGGACGCGTGCGCCAAGAACGGCGCCCTGTTCATCTCCGACGAGGTCATGACCGGTTTCCGTACCAGCAGGAGCGGCTGGTACGGGATCGAGGGCGTCAAGCCGGACCTGATGACCTTCGGCAAGGTGATGGGCGGCGGGTTCCCGGCGGCGGCCTTCGGCGGTCGCGCGGACGTCATGGCCCATCTCGCCCCGGCCGGGCCGGTCTACCAGGCGGGCACGCTCTCCGGCAATCCGGTCGCCACCGCCGCGGGCCTCGCCCAGCTGCGGCTGCTGGACGACGCCGCGTACGAGACGGTCGACGCCGTCTCCGCGCAGATCCGCTCCCTCGTCAGCGAGGCGCTGACCAAGGAAGGCGTCGCGCACCAGGTGCAGACCGCCGCCAACATGTTCTCCGTGTTCTTCACCGACCGGCGGGTGCGCGACTACGAGGACGCCAAGCGGCAGGAGTCCTTCCGCTTCACCGCCTTCTTCCACTCGCTGCTGGCGAACGGCGTCTATCTGCCGCCGTCGTCCTTCGAGTCCTGGTTCGTGTCCACGGCCCACGACGAGCGGGCCGTCCAGAAGATCGCCGACGCCCTTCCGGCGGCGGCCCGAGCTGCCGCGGAGGCCACCGCATGAGCACCGGCAAGGACATCACGGTCGTCCATCTGATGCGGCACGGCGAGGTCGCCAACCCGGACGGGGTCCTCTACGGGCGGATGCCCGGCTACCACCTGTCCGACCTCGGGCGGCGGATGGCCGACCGGGTCGCCGAGCACCTCTCGTCCCGCGATGTGACGTACGTCGCGGCCTCTCCGCTGGAGCGGGCGCAGGAGACCGCGACCCCGGTCGCCAAGGCGCACGGGCTGGGCCTCGACACCGACGAACGGCTCATCGAGGCCGCGAACGCCTTCCAGGGCAAGACGTTCGGGGTGGGCGACGGGGCGCTGCGCAAGCCGGGCAACTGGAAGCACCTCGTCAACCCGTTCAGGCCGTCCTGGGGTGAGCCGTACATCGACCAGGTGGTCCGGATGAAGGGCGCGCTGGACGCGGCCCGGGACCGGGCGCGCGGGCACGAGGCGGTGCTGGTCAGCCATCAGCTGCCGATCTGGATCGTGCGGTCGTACGTCGAAGGGCGGCGGCTGTGGCACGACCCGCGCAAGCGGCAGTGCACGCTCGCCTCGCTGACGACCTTCACCTACCAGGGCGACCGGATCGTCTCGGTCGGCTACACCGAGCCCGCCCGCGACCTCGTCCCGCCCCACCTGCGCGCCGGCGCCAAGCCGAGGAAGGGACAGGGCAAGGCCTACGGAGCCTGAACCCTGCGGGGCCTCAGCGGCGACAGGCCCCGTGGTCTCGCAAACGTCAGCGCCGCCAGTCCCACCGGGCTCTGCGGCGCCTGAGCGGAGAGGCCCCTACACAGCGGGAGCGCCGCCGCGCCTGCGGGCTGTGGGGCCCGGGCGTCGCCGCGCCTGCGGGCTGTGGAGGCCTGAGCCTTGACGCCCCTGCGGGCTGTGGGGCCTGAGTGTCTACGCGCCTGGGTGGACAGGCCCGCGGGGCTGCGGAGTCTGTGTGCCGCCGCGCCTGCGGAGCCTGAACCGCAGGCGAGAAGCCTGCCGGCGCGCCGCGGACCTCGGCACGGGCGTCGCGTGAGGGCGAAGCCGCCCGGCGCCCGGCTCCGCCCCGCCGCGCGGTTCGGCCACCGGCGCGGGGTTACGCCCTCGGCGCGTGGCTCCGTTTCGGTGTCCGGCTCCGCCCACGGCTCCCGGTTCTGCTCCGGCACCTCGCTCCGACCCGGCATCCGGTCCCGCCCGGGTGCGTGGTTCGGCCCTCGGTGTGGGGCCTCCGCCCTCGGCACCCGGTTCCACTTCGTCCTCTGCGCAGGGCTCCGCACACGGCACCTGGCTCCGACCCGGCACCCGGCTCCGTCTGAGCACCCGGCTCCGTTTGGGCACCCGGGCCCGACTGACGCGCGGGCCCGACTGGACGCGCGGCGCCGCCTTGGCGGGCGGCCCCGCGCACTGCGCTCGCCCAAGGTGTCCCCTCGGCTCTTGTCCAAGGTGGCCCCGCGGTGCTCGCCCGCCGCGCACGTTCAAGGTGCTGCCACCACGGCGCCCCTCCACGGCGCTCGTCTCCGTGATGTGGTGTGCGGCACGTTTGGGGGGTTGGTAGGTAAATATGGGTGAATGATTGGAACCTCCTCGTTCGTCGTGCCCTCTGACGGGGTGACCAGCAGCAGGACGTGACGAATCGGGGAATTCATGCGCACCTTCTCCCGGAGGGGAGTACTCGGCCTCGGCGTGGGCGCCACGGCCGCCGGACTCGCGGGATGCGGCACTCTCAAGTCTCATGACGGCGGAGGGCACGCGTCCGGTTCCGGTGGGGGCGGGGAGGACCGGCGCGGCAGCGACAGGGCGCACGGGAGCGGCAAGGCCGATGCCCCGGCCGCGCGGCCCATCGGCGACGGCTCCACGTCCTTCACGGGCAAGCAGCCGCACCAGCCCGGCCCGCCCGAACCACTGGAGCCCGGCCAGGTGCCGCCCCAGTTCGTGGTCTTCTCCTGGGACGGGGCGGGCGAGGTCGGCAACGGCCTCTTCCCGCGCTTCCTCGACCTGGCCAAGGAGCACGGCGCGAGCATGACCTTCTTCCTCTCCGGGCTGTATCTGCTGCCCGAGTCGAAGAAGCGCCTGTACGACCCGCCGAACAACCGGCGCGGCGCCTCCGACATCGGCTACCTCACCGACGAGCACATCAGGGCCACGCTGACGAACATCCGCCGTGCCTGGCTGGAGGGCCACGAGATCGGCACCCACTTCAACGGCCACTTCTGCTCCGGGTACGGCACCGTCGGCAACTGGACCCCGGGGCAGTGGCGCAGCGAGATCGAGCAGGCCACGTCGTTCGTGAAGCAGTGGCGGACCAACAGCGGCTGGAGTGATCTGCCCGCGCTGCCCTTCGACTACGACAAGGAACTCGTCGGCGGCCGTACGCCGTGCCTGCTCGGTCAGGACAACCTGCTGCCGACCGCCCGCGAGCTGGGCTGGCGCTATGACGCCTCCTCGCCCGGCGGCCGCCAGGTGTGGCCCCGCAAGAAGCTCGGCGTGTGGGACCTGCCGTTGCAGCAGATACCGTTCCCCGGGCGTTCCTTCGAGGTCCTGTCCATGGACTACAACATGCTCGCCAACCAGTCGGTCAACTCGACCAAGGCGCCCGCGTACAACTACCCGGGCTGGCGACGGCAGTCGGCACAGGCTTACATAACGGGATTCAACCGGGCGTACGAGACAAATAGGGCACCCTTCTTCATAGGCAACCACTTCGAGCAGTGGAACGGCGGCATCTACATGGACGCCGTCCAGGAAGCGTTCGAGCACATCGCGCGGGAGAAGGACAAGGGCGCCGACGTGCGGCTGGTCTCCTTCCGGCAGTTCGTCGACTGGCTCGACGCGCAGCGCCCGGAGACGCTCGACAGGCTCCGCACGCTGGACGTCGGACAGCGCCCGACCGATGGGTGGAAGACGTTCCTCTCCGAGGGTGCCGAGACCCCCGCGAACGCCGCCTGAAATGGGGGTTTCCGCCCGCAAGGGGGGTGCGCAAGATCCCCGGAACGGGCATGCGAAACTTTTCACATGAGTACCCGCAGCCGCGCCGTCCTGTTCAGCGCCGTGGCCGCCGCGGCGGCCCTGACCCTGTCCGCGTGCGGCTCCGGCGGTATTTCCGGGGGCGGCGGCAACACCAACTTCATCACCGGGAACAACGGCATCGACACGGTCGCGAAGGGCTCGCGGGACACGGCGCCCGACCTGTCCGGGAAGACGGTCGACGGCAAGACGCTCGACATCGCCGACTACAAGGGCGATGTCGTCGTCGTCAACGTGTGGGGTTCGTGGTGCGGTCCGTGCCGCGCCGAGGGCAAGTACTTCGCCAAGGTCTCCAAGGAGTACACCGGCAAGGGCGTCCAGTTCGTCGGCATCAACACCCGGGACGGCAGCACCACCTCCGCACTCGCCTTCGAGAAGGAGCAGGGGATCACCTACCCCAGCCTGTACGACCCGACGGGCAAGCTCATGCTCCGGTTCAAGAAGGGCACCCTCAATCCGCAGCTGATCCCCTCCA
This sequence comes from Streptomyces sp. NPDC004629, assembly GCF_042873595.1. Classification (NCBI taxonomy): domain Bacteria; kingdom Bacillati; phylum Actinomycetota; class Actinomycetes; order Kitasatosporales; family Streptomycetaceae; genus Streptomyces; species Streptomyces sp. NPDC004629. The sequence continues at coordinate 18,097 of NZ_JBIALO010000021.1, forward strand.
CGCTCGTCATCGACCGGGACGGGAAGATCGCCGCGCGTGCCCTGCAGGCACTCAGCGAGGAGAACCTGGTCAAGATGATCAAGCCGGTCCTCGCGGAGAAGTGACGTGAGTGCACTTCTGACGCTCGCCGAGCAGACGGGCCATAACGAGACCGTCTTCAGTGGCGCCCTGCTCATCGCGCTGCCGATCGCGGTCGTCGGCGGTCTCGTCTCCTTCTTCTCCCCGTGTGTCCTGCCGCTCGTCCCCGGCTATCTCTCCTATGTCACCGGCGTCGCCGGCACCGATCTGGCGGATGCCCGGCGCGGGCGGATGGTCACGGGCGCCTCCCTGTTCGTCCTCGGCTTCACCGTCGTGTTCGTCTCCGGTGGCGCCCTGTTCGGCTACTTCGGTTCGACCCTGCTGGACCACCAGGACGTCCTGACCAAGGTGCTGGGCGTGCTCATGGTCGTCATGGGTGTGTTCTTCATGGGGCTGATGCCATGGCTCACCCAGCGTGAGTTCCGCTTCCACCAGCGGCCGAGCGCGGGACTGATCGGGGCGCCGCTGCTCGGCGCGCTGTTCGGGATCGGCTGGACGCCCTGCATCGGCCCGACGCTGGCCTCCGTGCAGGGACTCGCCATGAACCAGGCCAGCGCCGGCCGTGGCGCCCTGCTGACGGTCGCCTACTGCGTCGGGCTCGGCGTGCCGTTCGTGCTCGCCGCCCTGGCCTTCCGCAAGGCCCTCGGTGCCTTCGGCTGGGTCAAGCGCCACTATGTCTGGGTGATGCGCATCGGCGGCACCATGATGATCGTCACCGGTGTCCTCCTGCTGACCGGCGCCTGGGACAGTCTGGTGCAGGAGATGCAGACCTGGTCCAACGGCTTCACTGTGGGGATCTGATCGATGAGCACGACTTCGAAGACCGGGCCCGGCAACTCCCCGGACGCAACCGAGGAGCAGGGACTCGGGGACGCCGGCTCCCGACTGTCCACCGCCCCGCGCGAAGAGCCGGTGAGCATGCCCGCGCTCGGCGTCATCGGCTGGGCCCGCTGGTTCTGGCGGCAGCTCACCTCCATGCGGGTCGCGCTGCTGCTGCTCCTGCTGCTGTCGCTCGCCGCGATCCCCGGCTCGCTGATCCCGCAGACCGGCATCGACGTCACCAAGGTCGACGACTTCCGCAAGGCCCACTCGACGCTCGCGCCGATCTACGACAAGCTCGGCCTGTTCCACGTCTACAGCTCGGTGTGGTTCTCCGCGATCTACATCCTGCTGTTCGTCTCCCTCATCGGCTGCATCGTGCCCCGCACCTGGCAGTTCGTGGGCCAGTTGCGCAGCCGTCCGCCGGGCGCGCCCAAGCGGCTGACCCGGCTGCCCGCCTACACCACCTGGCGCACGACGGCCGAGCCCGAGGAGGTCCGCCGGGTCGCGCTCGCGCTGCTGAAGAAGCGCCGCTTCCGCGCCCATCTCGCCGGGGACGCGATCGCCGCCGAGAAGGGCTACCTCCGTGAAGTGGGCAACCTGGCCTTCCATATCGCGCTGATCGTGATGCTGGTCGCCTTCGCCTCGGGCCAGTTGTACAAGTCGGACGGCACCAAGCTGGTCGTCGAGGGCGACGGGTTCGCCAACTCGATCCTGCAGTACGACGACTTCAAGTCCGGCAGCCTGTTCACCAACGACGACCTGGTGCCGTTCAGCTTCGACCTGAAGGACTTCAAGGGCACATACGAGCTGACCGGCCCGAACCGCGGCACCCCCCGCACCTACCAGGCCAAGATCACCTACAGCAAGGGCGCCTACGGCAAGGAGACCCCGGCGACCGTCAAGGTCAACAAGCCGCTGGAGATCGACGGCGCCAAGGTCTACCTCGTCAGCCACGGCTATGCGCCGGTCATCACCGTCCGCGACGGCAACGGCAAGGTCGTCTTCGATGACGCGGTCCCCCTTCTGCCGCTGGACGGCAACGTCACCTCCTCCGGTGTGGTCAAGGTCATGGACGGCTACAAGAACCCCCAGGGCGTCAGCGAACAACTCGGCTTCCAGGCTTTCTTCCTGCCGACCTACGGCGGCAAGGGCAGCACGATGCTCTCCCAGTTCCCGGCGCTGTTCAGCCCGATGCTGGCGCTGAACGCCTACCACGGCGACCTGGGCGTCGACTCCGGGCTGCCGCAGAGCGTGTACCAGCTCGACAAGAGCCATATGAAGGAGTTCAAGGACTCCCAGGGCAAGCTGCTGAAGAAGCAGCTCACGCCGGGGCAGACCATGACGCTCCCGGGCGGCGCCGGCTCGATCACCTTCAACAAGGAGATCAAGGAGTGGGCCGGCTTCGAGATCGTCCAGGAAAGAGGCGCCGGCTGGGCGCTCGGCGCGGCCATCGCCGCGATCCTCGGCCTCGCCGCGTCCCTGTTCATCCAGCGCCGCCGCGTCTGGGTGCGCGCCGTGCCCGGCCCCGACGGCGTCACCGTGGTGGAGATGGCCGGCCTCGGCCGCAGCGAGTCCGCCAAGGTCCCCGAGGAACTGGGCGACCTCGCCGGTGCCCTCTACGATCACGCGCCCGGGGCGCCCGACCCCGACGACGAAACCTCACCATCCGCCGACTCCCCAGCCGTACCCGCCGAAGGGGCTGAGAAGCAGTGACCTCCGCCGCCGCAATCGATCTCGCCGCCGCGACCAACGAACATCTCGCGAGCGTCAGCAACACCCTGATCTATTCGTCGATGGCCGTCTACACGCTGGCCTTCTTCGCGTACATCGCGGAATGGCTGCTCGGCAGCCGCAGCAAGGTCGGCCGTACGGCCGCCGCGCTGACCGCCGGCGTACCGAAGAAGGCGGCCGCACCCGCCGTCACCGTGAAGAGCGCCGGCGGTACCACCGTGCTGGAGCGGCCCAAGGTCGTCGTCCGGGCGGCGGCCGGTGCCCGGGACGTGCCGGACGGCCCCGGCGCTCACGGCGGTGACCAACAGGGTGACCTCTACGGGCGTATCGCCGTCTCGCTCACCGTGCTCGCCTTCCTGGTGGAACTGGGCGGGGTCATCGCCCGCGCGGCCTCCGTGGAGCGGGCGCCGTGGGGCAACATGTACGAGTTCAACATCACCTTCTCCACGGTCGCCGTCGGCGTGTACCTCACGCTGCTGGCGCTGAAGAAGAACGTCCGCTGGCTGGGGCTGTTCCTCACCACCACGGTCCTCCTCGACCTCGGCCTCGCTGTCACTGTCTTGTACACCGCCAGCGACCAGTTGGTTCCCGCCCTGCACTCGTACTGGCTGTACATCCACGTCTCCACCGCGATCTTCTGCGGTGCGGTGTTCTACGTCGGCGCGGTCGCCACGATCCTCTATCTGTTCAAGGACTCCTACGAGACCAAGCTCCAGAGCGGCGGCCGGCCCGGCAAGTTCGCCACCTCGGTGCTGGAGCGGCTGCCCGCCTCCTCCTCGCTCGACAAGTTCGCCTACCGGGTCAACGCGGCCGTCTTCCCGCTGTGGACGTTCACGATCATCGCGGGCGCGATCTGGGCGGGCGACGCCTGGGGCCGCTACTGGAACTGGGACCCCAAGGAGACCTGGTCCTTCATCACCTGGGTCGCCTACGCCGGCTATCTGCACGCCCGCGCCACCGCCGGCTGGAAGGGCCGCAAGGCCGCCTACCTCGCGCTGATCGCGTTCGGCTGCTGGCTGTTCAACTACTACGGCGTGAACATCTTCGTGAGCGGCAAGCACTCGTACGCGGGCGTCTGACCCGGGTGCGGAACGCTCCGCTCCGGTCCAGGCTGGTGGCATGTCCGGATCCATCGAACAGGCCGGCAGCCGGACCCGCGGGAACGCGCACCTGCTCCACTTCCTGGTGCGCCTGCCGAGGCCCATGGAGGCGGTCTGGCCCGCGCTGACCACACCCGACGGCCTCGCGGGCTGGCTCACCGCCGCCGACGTCCTCGAACCCCGGCTCGGCGGCGTGGTCGCCCTGCGTGAGCTGGGGACCGGGCGGGTGACCGCATGGGATGTGGACCGGGTTGCGGAGTACACGCTGGAGCGCGGCGGCCGGCTCAGGTTCCACCTGGAGCGTGGCGAGTCCGGCGGGACCGTGCTCCGCTTCACCCACGAGTTCCGGGGCGAGGGGGAGTCGGAGGCGCGCTGGCGGGCCCGTCTCGAACGATTGATCGAGCGCGTGGAGTCGGCCCCCTAGCGCGGGCAGCCCGCCCGGAACGGCGCGCGCCCGCGGTCCGATCCGGCGTGCGGTTCCGCTCCCTCGACCGTGATCGAGCCGAGCTTCTCCCGCAGATACATGCGAGTCGCCCCGCGGGTACGCCCGCCATCCCACGGGCGCGGGCACCGACTCCACCAGCATGCCCGGGGCGCACCCACCGAAGCGGACGAGCGACATCAGCTCCTGGACCGACGCGTCCGCGGGCGGCGGCAGCACCCGGTGCCGCCCCGACCGCCACCGGTCGCCGGTCCACCGGGCCATCAGATCACCGATGTCGATGGTGACCGCGGCGGGATCACAGAGGGCGTCCGCCCGGCTTCGTCCGTGTACACCTGCGCGGAAGGCGGCCGTCTCCGCGTGCATCGACGGGTCGTCGTCCTGGACGCGGGGGTTGTGGCCGCGGCCGAGGAGGGTGCCGCAGGGGCCGTAGGGGGCGGCGCCGATCGGGATGCCGCCCTCGGCGAGCCCGGCGCGGGCCTCGGCGACGGCGGTGGCCTGCCGGGCGTGGGTTCGTTCCCGGTGTGGGTGCTTCGTGTGGGCCATGCGTCCACTCTTCATTCGGCGCCAACTCCGGGCCGGCGCGCGGAAACTACCCGCCGGGGGCCCGCCGGTACCGGCATTTCGCCCGGCTGTGGGCCGGAGGTGCCATCGGGCTGCGGACCGGGGTTACCGAGGCCCGACCTCCCGGGGTCGCCTCGGTGAAGCGTACGGAAACGCACTCTGTACGCTGGCCCGATCGCCGCCGCACGAGCGGCAGTTGGGCCCCGGGTGGGAGGAACGGTCATGGTTGCTGCTCCGGTTCTGGAGGAGCTGCGAGAGGTCTGCCAGCCGCAGGCCAAGCTGGCGAGCCGCAACGGCGAGCACTGGGCCGGGCGGCTGTACATGCGGCGGGTCTCGCTGCGGTTCACCCGCCAGCTGGTGCGCACGCGCATCACGCCGGACCAGCTGACCTGGACCATGGTCGGCTGCGGGGTCGCGGCGGGCGCCGCGCTGCTGATACCCGGCCTGGCCGGGGCCGTGCTGGCGGTGATCCTGATGCAGTTCTTCCTGCTCTTCGACTGCGTGGACGGCGAGGTCGCCCGCTGGAAGGGACAGAACAGCGCCACCGGCATCTACGTCGACCGGCTGGGCGCCTACCTTGCGGACGCCGCGCTGCTGGCGGGCGCCGGGTTCCGGGCCGCCGAGAACGGCTTCGGCGGCTGGCTGTCGGTCGGGATCGCCACGGCGCTCGGCGTCGTCCTGCTGAAGGCGTCCACCGACCTGGTGGACGTGGCACGTGCCCGCCGCGGGCTCGGCGTCGCCGACGACGAGTCGACCCGGCCCCGCTCCCAGGGCGTGGCCACCGTGCGGCGGCTGGCGGCGGCGTTCAAGATCCACCGGGTGACGAACGGCATCGAGGCGTCGCTGGTGCTGCTGGCCGCGGCCGTCGCGGACGCCGTGACCGGCGGGATCGACCCCACGCGCTGGGCGCTCGGCGTGCTGGCCGTGATCACCTGGGTGATGGTCCCGGCCCACCTCCTGTCCATCCTGTCGTCCTCCCGCCTGCGCTGAGCCCGCCGGGGGTCCGGCCTGTCGACTGCCGGGCCCATTGAGACAGCCGAGTCGGTACGCGCGCAGCCGGGCCGAAGCCGCGAGCCCCCTCCGGGGGAGCCTGAGCGTCCGGCCGTGCAGTTGGTCGAGGACCGGGCGGGATCTGGGACCTGGTGAGGGTGGCGCAGGGTGCGGATCGGACGGACGTCGCGTACGCGTGCAGGGCGCGCACGGTCCTCGGCGCCGGCGCGAGCGGGTCGGTGTCCTCGCGGGCGGGGAGGGCGGACGTGTGGACGGCGAGTAGTGCCGTGAGTTCTCCGGTGTGCGGCTTTCGGGGCGGTCCGGAGAGGGCCCCGGCGCCTCGCCCGCAGCGCCACTCCCAAGAGGGCGAGCACGCCGGAACGTCCACGGCCCCGCCCCGCCGTCGGCACCCCGGTGCGTCAGCAGCGGACGCCGGGTGTGGTTCACCCGGCCGTTGCCGTAAGGGAGTTCATCCCGGCGACGCAAGCGCCGTTCGCATACCGCGGCGTGCCCCCGTTGACGGCGCCGCGGCGATCCGTCGGGGACCGGCGTGCCGGTGTCCGGTCAGTTGCCCTGGGGCTCCTCGCCGTTCTCCTTGCGGCGGAGTTCCTCCTCGCGGCGGCGCAGGTCGGCCTCCCAGTTCTTCAGGAGCTGCTCGTCCCGCTTGTTCTCCTCCGAGAGGGACTTCAGGAACTCGGGGTTGTCGTCCGGAGCGACCTGCTCGAACCGGTGGTTGCGGTGCCACTCGGACGGGGTGCGGCCGCTCACGGGCGGCTGGCGGACCTTGCCAGCGGCCAGCCAGACGATCGGGCCGACGATCCAGAAGAGCAGGATGATGAAGACCCAGGCGATCTTGGGAAGGTGCCGCGCCTCGTCCTCGGGCGTGTTCAGGCAATCGATCAGCGCGAAGATCGTCAGTGCCAGCGGCACGAGGTACATCAGCAGCCTGAGCATGTGAAGGAAGTCCTCTGAAAACGATGGAGGGGTTCCGCACCGGCCCCCCGTGACGGGGCCAGGGTAGCCGCTCGGGGATACTGGACCCCATGGCTTACGACGATCTTCGCTCCTTGCTCAGGGCTCTGGAGCGCGAGGGCGACCTCAAGCGCATCAAGGCCGAGGTCGATCCCCATCTGGAGGTCGGGGAGATCGTCGACCGGGTGCAGAAGTCCGGCGGCCCGGCCCTGCTCTTCGAGAACGTGCGCGGAGCGAGCATGCCGCTGGCCATGAACGTCTTCGGCACCGACCGGCGGCTGCTGAAGTCCCTGGGCCTGAAGTCGTACGGCGACATCTCCGACAGGATCGGCGGACTGCTCCGCCCCGAGCTGCCGCACGGCTTCGTCGGCGTGCGCGAGGCCTTCGGGAAGCTGGGCGCGATGACCCACGTACCGCCGAAGAAGGTCAAGTCGGACAACGCACCCGTGCAGGAGGTCGTCCTGCACGGCGACGACGTCGACCTGCACGCGCTGCCCGCGCTGTTCACCTGGCCCAAGGACGGCGGTTCCTTCTTCAATCTGGGGCTCACCCACACCAAGGAGCCGGAGACCGGGATCCGCAACCTCGGCCTGTACCGCCTCCAGCGCCACGACCGGCGCACCATCGGCATGCACTGGCAGATCCACAAGGACAGCCGGAACCACTACCAGGTGGCCGCCCGCAGGGGCGAACGGCTGCCGGTCGCCATCGCCTTCGGCTGTCCGCCCGCCGTGACCTACGCGTCCACCGCCCCGCTGCCCGGTGACATCGACGAGTACCTCTTCGCCGGGTTCATCGCCGGCAAACGGATCGAGATGGTCGACTGCAAGACCGTGCCGTTGCAGGTGCCGGCGGGCGCGGAGGTCGTCCTGGAGGGATGGCTGGAGCCCGGCGAGATGCTGCCGGAGGGCCCCTTCGGCGACCACACCGGTTTCTACACACCCCAGGAGCCCTTCCCGGCGCTCACCATCGACTGCGTCACGATGCGCAGGCGGCCACTGCTCCAGTCGATCGTCGTGGGCCGCCCCCCGACGGAGGACGGGCCCCTCGGCCGGGCGACCGAGCGCTTCTTCCTGCCGCTGCTGAAGATCATCGTGCCGGACATCGTGGACTACCACCTGCCCGAGGCGGGCGGCTTCCACAACTGCGCGATCGTGTCGATCGACAAGAAGTATCCGAAGCACGCCCAGAAGGTGATGCACGCGGTGTGGGGCGCGCACATGATGTCCCTGACGAAGCTGATCGTGGTCGTCGACGCGGACTGCGACGTGCACGATCTGCACGAGGTCGCCTGGCGGGCCCTCGGCAACACGGACTACGCCCGCGACCTGACCGTCGTGGAGGGCCCCGTCGACCACCTCGACCACGCCTCCTACCAGCAGTTCTGGGGCGGCAAGGCGGGCATCGACGCGACGCGGAAGTGGCCCGAGGAGGGTTACACGAGGGACGGGGGCTGGCCGGACATGGTCCTGTCGGACCCCGATACGGCGACCCTGGTGGACCGCCGCTGGAAGGAGTACGGACTGTGAAGGGCACCGACATGGTGGTGTGCGGCAGCGCGGGGACGGGGCTTCCCCGCCGCCGCGAGGGTGATCCGGAGTACGGCCGGTGAGCAGCGCTTCCGCGGCGATTCCGCAGCCGGGACGCACCAGGGCGTTCCTGCGTCTGGTGATGATCGAGCACTCCGTCTTCGCGCTGCCCTTCGCGTACATCGCGTCGCTGACGGCGATGTACGCGTGGGACCGGAACATCCACTGGGGCCGGCTGCTGCTGGTCACCGTCTGCATGGTGGGCCTGCGCACCTTCGCGATGGCCGTCAACCGGATCATCGACCGCGAGATCGACGCGCGGAACCCGCGCACCGCGCACCGCGAGCTGGTGACCGGCGCGATGTCCGTGCGGCACGCCTGGACCGGCGCGCTGATCGCGTTGGTGGTCTTCCTCGGCTCGGCGGCCCTGCTGAACCCGCTGTGCCTGGCCCTCGCCCCCATCGCGGTGATCCCGATGGTGGTCTACCCGTACGGCAAGCGGTTCACGAACTTCCCGCAGGCCATCCTGGGTCTGGCCCAGGCGATGGGTCCGGTGGGCGGCTGGCTCGCGATCAGCGGCGAGTGGTCCTGGAACGCGGTCATCCTCGGGCTCGCGGTCGGCATCTGGATCGGTGGCTTCGACCTGATCTACGCCTGCCAGGACGTGGAGACCGACCGTGCGATCGGTGTCATGTCGGTGCCGGCCCGGTTCGGCATCCCGGCGGCGATCTGGGGCGCGCGGGCCTGCCACACGATCACGACGGCCCTGTTCGCCTGGTACGCGATCGCCACGGACGCGGGCGCCTTCTTCTGGCTGGGGCTGCTGATCGTGGCCGGCGCGTTCGGCTACGAGCACACGATCGTGCGCCCGCACGACCTGTCCCGCCTCAACCGGGCGTTCTTCAGCGTCAACGGGTTCATCGGCATCGCCCTGTTCGTGTGCGCGCTCCTCGACCTACTCGTCCGCGGCCTGACCGTCTGACCGTCTGAGTACGGTCCCGTCGACGCGAGGCGGTCGCCCCGGCCTGAAGTGGGTTGGGCGCGCCGGTACGCTCAAGGTGTGAACGCAGGAGAAACGCAGCGCGTGCCTTGGATCGTGGGGGTGTCCGGAGCTTCCGGAACCCCGTATGCGGCCGCCGTGCTGCGGGCGCTGCTGGCCGCGGGGGAGCGGGTCGACCTCGTCGTGTCCCGGGCCTCGCGACTCACGCTGCTCGACGAGACCCAGATCGCCTTCCGGGACGGCCACTGGCAGCAGGACCTGCGGGAATGGCTGTCGCGCGGAGCCGACGGCAAGCCCGGGACGTTCGACGTGGACATCGAGCGGGTGCGGTACTGGAACGCGGGGGACCTGGCCGCCGGGCCGTCCTCGGGGTCGTACCGGACCAAGGGCATGCTGATCGTCCCCGCCTCCACCGCCTGTGTGGCCGGTGTGGCGCTCGGGCTGTCCAAGGACCTGCTCCAGCGGGCGGCGAGCGTGACCCTCAAGGAGCGCCGCCCCCTGGTCGTGGCCGTACGCGAGACCCCGCTGAACGGCCAGACGCTGCGCCATCTGGTCGCCCTGGACGACGCGGGCGCGCTCGTGGTGCCCGCCTCGCCGGCCTTCTACGCGGGGGCCACCCACATCCAGGACCTGGTGGACTTCGTGGCCGGCCGGGTCCTCGACGCGGCGGGCGTGCCGCACCGGCTCTACCGCCGCTGGGCGGGCGAACTCGGCGGTGGCGCCCCGTCCGAGTGAGCATCAGACGGCGCAGGCAGCGCTCACCCCTTCGGAAAACTCCAGGAACTCTGCAGATCCCACAGCGGATCTCCTCAGCGGAAGGCTTCGATCGCATGGACGCGGTGGACAGGCAGCTCATCCAGGCCCTGAGAGAGAACGGCCGGGCCTCCTACGCGGAACTGGGGCGCCTCGTCGGCCTGTCGGGCCCGAGCGTCACCGACCGCATCAACCGGTTGGAGGCGGCCGGTGTCATCACCGGTTACCGGGCCACCGTGGACGCGGCCTCCCTCGGTCTCGGCGTCACGGCCCTGATCGGCATCTCCCTGTCGGACGCGGCCGACCACGAGGACGTGGCCCGCAGGCTGAAGGACCTGCCCGAGATCGAGGACTGCTGGTTCATCGCCGGCGACGACTCGTTCATGCTCAAGGTGCGGGCGACGGACGTGGACGGCCTGGAGCGGATCATCCGCCGGCTGTCGGGGACCAAGGGCGTCTCACGCACCCGTACCACCATCGTGCTGTCCACCAAGTGGGAGAACCGGGTGGGTGAGCTGCCCGAGGAGGTGTAGCCGTTGGGGCGTACGGTGGGCGGAGTCTTCGAGAGAGAGGTCAAAGACATGGACGTCGGGCTCAAGCGCGAGCTGGAGGAGAAGGTGCGGGCGGGCGTCCGCCTCACCCGCGAGGACGGCATCGCGCTGTACGAGTCGGACGACCTGGCGTGGCTGGGCGGTCTCGCCCACGAGGTGCGCACCCGCAAGAACGGCGACGTCGTGCACTTCAACGTCAACCGGCACCTCAACATGACGAACGTGTGCACCGCGTCCTGCGCCTACTGCTCCTTCCAGCGCAAGCCGGGCGAGAAGGACGCGTACACGATGCGCATCGAGGAGGCCGTCAAGCTGGCCAAGGCGATGGAGGCGGACAACCTCACCGAGCTGCACATCGTCAACGGCCTGCACCCCAACCTGCCGTGGCGCTACTACCCGCGTTCGCTGCGGGAGTTGAAGGCGGCGCTGCCGGACGTCTCCCTGAAGGCCTTCACGGCGACGGAGATCCACCACTTCGAGACCATCTCCGGGCTCGGCGCCTCCGAGATCCTCGACGAGCTGATCGATGCCGGTCTGGAGTCGCTGACCGGCGGCGGCGCGGAGATCTTCGACTGGGAGGTGCGGCAGCACATCGTCGACCACCGCACCCACTGGGAGGACTGGTCGCGCATCCACCGGCTGGCGCACGAGAAGGGGCTGAAGACCCCGTGCACCATGCTCTACGGCCACATCGAGGAGCCCCGGCACCGGGTCGACCATGTGCTGCGGCTGCGTGAACTCCAGGACGAGACCGGCGGTTTCCAGGTCTTCATCCCGCTGCGCTACCAGCATGACTTCGTCGACATGAAGGACGGCAAGGTCCGCAACCGGCTCCAGGCCCGGACGCAGATGGCGACCGGCGCGGAGGTGCTGAAGACGTTCGCGGTCTCCCGGCTGCTGTTCGACAACGTGCCGCACGTCAAGGTGTTCTGGGTGATGCACGGGGTGCGCACGGCCCAACTCGCGCTCCAGCACGGCGCCGACGACATGGACGGCTCGGTCGTCGAGTACAAGATCACCCATGACGCGGACGACTTCGGCACGCCGAACAAGCTGACCCGCGAGGACCTGCTGGACCTCATCCGCGACGCCGGTTTCCGCCCGGTGGAGCGCAACACGCGCTACGAGATCATCCGAGAGTACGACGGCCCGAACCCACTACGCCGGGAGTCCCCGCAGCCGATGCGGGTCTGAAGAGGCATGACGGACTGCAGGCGCCCAGGGGCTCCGCTCAGGGGGCGCGGGGAACTGCGCGCCCAGCCACGACGCGCTCCGCGCCGGGCCCGCTGTGTCGGGAGTCGCCGCAGCCGGCGTGGGTTTGGCACGGCTGCGTGCGACGGGCGGTGCGCGGGCGGCGGTCGTCCAGGGCCCCGCCCAGGGGGGCGCGGGGAACTGCGCGCCCAGCCACCGTGCGTTCCGCAGCCGGCCGCCGGCCTCGACCACCCCCGTTGTTAGCCGCGTCAGACTCCGGGTACCCGGCGCACGTGGCTAAGACGCAAGCCCCCGAGGACGCCTTCACGGCGGAGCCCTTCGTGCCGGACCGGGGCGGACTCGCCGCGCTGCGCAGGGCGGCGGCCGGCTGTCGCGGCTGCCCGCTGCACCGGGACGCGACGCAGACGGTCTTCGGCGCCGGCAACGCGGACGCGCGCGTGATGCTCGTCGGCGAGCAGCCCGGCGACCAGGAGGACCGGCAGGGCAAACCGTTCGTGGGCCCGGCCGGAAGGCTGCTCGACCGGGCGCTGGCGGAGGCGGGCATCGACCCCGGTGAGACGTACGTCACGAACGCGGTCAAACACTTCAAGTTCACCCGGGCCGAGCCCCGCAAACGCCGTATCCACAAGGCGCCGAGCCTGCGCGAGACGGCGGCGTGCGCCCCGTGGCTCGCGGCCGAACTGGCGGTCGTGGAACCCGAGCTGATCGTGGTCCTGGGCGCGACGGCGGGCAAGGCGCTGCTGGGCTCGTCCTTCCGGGTCGGCGAGGTGCGCGGGACGCTGCTGGAACGGCAGGTGCACGGGCGGCCGCGGCGGCTGGTGCCGACGGTGCATCCGTCGTCCGTGCTGCGGGCGGACGAGCCGGACCGGGACAAGGCGTACGCGGGGCTCGTCGCGGACCTGGAGGTGGCCGCTCGCGTGCTCGCGGGATAGCCGCACGATCGCCATCCGGTAATGGATACCATGGCGGCATGCCCCTTACGTTCACGCTCGATCCCGTCCTCACCCCGGCCCTGCGTAACGGCGTCGTCGATCTGTGGACCGAGGTCTCCAACGCCGGTGGCGCCGTGGGCTTCGTGCCGCCGGTGTCGCGCGAGGAGATACGCCCGGAGCTGGTCAAGCACCTCGTGGCGATGTCCGAGGGCCGCGCCCGGCTGCTCGTCGGGCACGACACCGCCGGCGAGGTCGCCGCGACGGCGTTCCTCACCTTCAACACGCACCAGCTGATGCGGCACTGGATCTGGCTGTACACGGTGATGGTGCACCCGAGGCACCAGGGGCGCGGCTACGGCCGCGACCTGCTGGCCGCCGCCGCGGACGCCGCCCGTGGCTTCGACGGCATCACCGCGATCCGGCTGACCTGCCGCGGCGGCCTCGGTCTGGAACGGTTCTACGGCGGCTGCGGCTACAAGGAGGTCGGCCGGGTGCCAGGCGCGATCCGCGTCACCGACGGGGACGACCGCGACGACATCACGATGCTGCTGCCGCTCGCGTGACACACCCGCCGCCACGATCGGACGGCGGGCGTGCTTCACTGGATGATGCCCTTTGGGGTGTTCCGACCTTCCCCGGCTCCGTCGAGCGGGGGACCGCCAGAAACGGAAGAGTGGATTGAGATGCTCCGCTACACGCTGATGCGCCTCGGTATCTTCGCGGGCTGCCTCCTCGTCGTCTGGGGCCTTGTCTACTCCGGTGTCTTCCCGCGCGGCTTCGGCGACTCCAACTTCCTGTGGGTGCTGCTGCTCGCGATGGTGATCTCGGCGCCGGTCAGCTTCGTCGTGCTGCGCCGGGAGCGGGAACGCGCCTCCGTCCAGATCGTGCGCAAGGTCGACCGGGCGAAGGCCAACCTGGAGGCGAACCGCCGCCAGGAGGACGTGGCCGACGACACCGCCCGCGCCCAGGGCCAGCCGTCCTGATCACCCATCGGGCGCCCGGGGCCAACTAGTCTGGCCCCATGGGTGCCGTGAAGACCAAGCGGATGCCGCGGGCGGTCCGGGAGCAGCAGATGCTCGACGCCGCCGTACGGATCTTCGGCCGGCGCGGGTACACGGCCGCGTCGATGGACGAGATCGCCGAACTGGCGGGCGTGTCCAAGCCGTTGGTGTATCTGTACCTGAACTCGAAGGAAGACCTGTTCACGGCGTGCATCCGGCGTGAGGCCAAGGCGCTGACGGACGCGGTGCGTTCCGGGGTGCGGCCCGGGCTGCCGGTCGACCGTCAGCTCTGGGACGGGCTGCGGGCGTTCTTCGCGCACACCGGCGAGCATCCGGACGCCTGGTCCGTGCTGCACCTCCAGGCCCGTACCCATGGCGCGGTCTTCGCGGCCGAGGTCACGGCGATGCGCGAGGAGATCGTCGCGTTCGTGACGCGGCTGATCGCGGTCGCGGCCCGGGAGGCACACCGCAACCCGGATCTGCCCGAGCACGAGGTCGCCGGGCTCGCCGAGGCCCTGGTGGGCGCGGCCGAGTCGCTGGCCACCTGGGCCAACGCGACCTCGGGTGTCACCGCCCGGCAGGCGGCGGCGACCCTGATGAACTTCGCGTGGGCGGGCCTGGCCAACCTCATGGCCGACCGCCCCTGGACGCCGCCCGAAGAGCCCGAAGAGCACGACGAGCCCGAAGAGCAGCACGGTGGACCCGGCGAGCCGGTGGCTCAGCCCGGGTAGACGGCGCCGGTCAGATGGATCCGGCCGTCCGCGCCGCGCAGTTCGAACCGCCCGCCGTCGGCCGCGTACATGACCGTCCCCGGCAGCAGTACGGGCGCCCGGAACTCCGCCCGCACCCGGACCGCCTCCGGGGTCCCGTGCGCGGCGAGGCAGCGGGCCACCGTCCACATGCCGTGCGCGATGGCCCGTGGGAAGCCGAACAGGCGGGCGGTGAGCGGGTGAAGGTGGATGGGGTTGCGGTCGCCGGAGGCCGCGCCGTAGCGGCGGCCGACGTCCCCGGCCAGCTGCCACCGCGCGCGTAGGGGCAGCGGCCCGTGCTCCGGCCGCTCGGCCCCGGCGGTGCCGGAGGTCCGGTGCCGCGCCAGATAGGTGCTCCGCGACTCCCACCCGATCTCGCCGCCGGCCCTCGCCCTCAGCTCGGTGGCCACGGACGCCTGTGTGCCGCGCCGGTGCGGCGCCAACCCCTCGACACGGACGGCGAGTTCGTACTCGCCGGTGGCCGGCAGCGCCCGGTGCCGGGTCAGTTCGACCGACGTGTGGACGAGCCCGAGCAGCGGCAGCGGAAAGGCCCGGTCGCTCATCAGCCGCATGGCCAGCGGGAAGCCCAGCACATGCGGATAGCTCAGGGGCAGGGCGTCGTCGACGGCCGGGAAGCCGCACACCCGCTCGTAGGCCGCCAGGTGCGCGAGGTCGACGCGCAGGGCAGGCAGCACGAGCCGGTCGCGGGGGAAGTCCGCGTCCGGGCGGGGCCGTTTGAAGGGCGACAGCAGGGCGCCCCGGGCCAGCAGGGGGGCGAGCGCGGGCGGCTGCGCGAGGACGACGGACATCACGCCCCCAGCAGGCTCTGGCCGCAGACCCGCACGACCTGCCCGTTGACCGCGCCGGAGGCCGGATGGGCGAGCCAGGCCGTGGTCTCGGCGACATCGGCGGGCAGCCCGCCCTGGGCGAGCGCGTTCATGCGCCGCCCCGCTTCCCTGATGAGCAGCGGGACCGCGGCGGTCATCCTCGTCTCGATGAACCCGGGTGCCACCGCGTTGACGGTGACCCCGTGCTCGGCCAGGGCCCGCGGGGCGAGGGAGCGCACCAGTCCCACGATCCCCGCCTTGGCCGCGCCGTAGTTCGTCTGGCCCGCGTTGCCCGCGAGCCCGGCGATGGAGGCGGTGGCCACGATGCGCCCGCCGGCCCGCAGGGTGCCGCCCGCGAGCAGCGCGTCCGTCGTGCGCAGCACGCTGCCCAGGTTGACCTCCAGCACCGGACTCCACCGCTCGGCGGGCATGTTGACCAGCCGCCGGTCCCGGGTGATGCCCGCGTTGTGCACGAGCACGTCCAGGCCGTCGGGGAGCGCGGCGGCGATCCGCTCGCCGGCGTCCGCGGCGGTGATGTCCAGCGCCAGCGCCCTGCCGCCGATCCGCTCGGCGACCAGGCGGGCGTCTGCCTCGGCGGCGGGCACGTCCAGCACGACGACGTGTGCCCCGTCCCTGGCCAGCGTCTCGGCGACCGCCTCGCCGATCCCGCGGGCGGCGCCGGTGACCAGGGCGGTGCGCCCGGCCAGCGGCCGGTCCCAGTCGTCGGGCCCGTCCACCGCGCCCGTGCCGACGTGGATCACCTGGCCGCTGACGTAGGCGGACCTGGGGGAGAGCAGGAAGCGGAGGGTGGACTCGGCGGCGGCCGCGTCGCCGAGCCGCAGCAGGTTGACGGTCCGGCCGCGGCCGATCTCCTTGCCCAGGGACCGGGTGAAGCCCTCCAGGGCCTGCTGGGCGGCGTACTGGTGGTGGTCGGCCGGGTCCGGCGGGGCGCCCAGCAGCAGCACCCGGCCGCTGTCGGCGACGGACCGTACGACGGGGTGCAGGGCGGCGTGCACGCCGGCGAGCGCGTCGACGTCCCGCACCCCGGTGGCGTCGAGGACGACCGCGGCGGGCCGCGCGTCGTCGGCGGCGAGCCCGGTGCGGGCCAGGACGGGGGCGAGGCCGAGGGCGGAGGTACCGGCCGTGAGGTGCAGCAGGCCGCCGTCGAGTGCCGGGGACCGGGGCGAGAAGCGGCGCAGCGCCGTCGGCTGGGGCAGCCCGAGCCGGCGGGTCAGGAAGCGGCCGGGCGCGGTGCCGGTGAAGCTCAGATAGCGGTCGGCCATGTCTGCAACTCCCACGGGTTCGGTGCGATGCCACTGGGCGCGGTACTCGGGTGACTTACTCTGGAGTAAGGTTACCGGAGGTAAGTCGAGGTGAGCCCGTCGGGGTGGAGGAGCAGATCGAGATGAGTCCCCTTGAGCCGCCGCGGGCCCGCCGGGTCGCGGTGATCGGCGGCAGTCGCGTCCCGTTCGCCCGCGCCGACGGCCCCTACGCCACCGCCTCGAACCAGGAGATGCTCACCGCCGCCCTGGACGGCCTGGTCGGGCGGTACGGGCTCGACGGCCCCGGCGCGGTCGGCGAGTTCGTGGCGGGCGCGGTCCTCAAGCACAGCCGGGATGTCAACCTCGCCCGTGAGACGGTCCTCGGCTCGGGACTGGACGCCCGCACCCCGGCCTACGACATCCAGCAGGCCTGCGGCACCGGCCTCCAGGTCGTCATCGCCGCCGCCAACAAGATCGCCCTCGGCCAGACGGAGGCGGCCGTGGCCGGTGGCGCGGACACCGCGAGCGATGCGCCGCTTGGCGTCAACGACCAGCTGCGCCGCATCCTGTTGGAGACCCGGCGGGCGAAGACGGCCGGCGGCCGGCTGAAGGCACTCGCGAAGCTGCGGCCCGGACACCTCGTCCCCGACATTCCGCGCAACGCCGAGCCCCGTACCGGCCTGTCGATGGGCGAGCACGCGGCCGTGACGGCCCGCGCCTGGGGGATCGGCCGCGAGGCACAGGACGAACTCGCCGCGAGCAGTCACCAGCGGCTCGCTGCGGCCTACGAACGGGGCTTCTTCCAGGACCTGGTGGTCCCCTTCCGGGGCCTGACCCGCGACCAGAACCTGCGCCCCGGCTGCACGGTCGAGCAACTGGCCGCCCTGAAGCCGGTGTTCGGGCTCGCCGACCCCGAGCCGACCATGACCGCGGGCAACTCGACACCGCTGACCGACGGCGCGGCCCTGGTCCTGCTGGCCTCCGAGGAGTGGGCGCGGCAGCGGGGCCTTGAGCCGCTGGCCTATCTGACGGCGTACGAGACGGCGGCCGTGGACTTCGTCCACGGCGACGTGGCGGGCGGTGCGGACGGCCTGCTGATGGCGCCCGCGCACGCCGTGCCGCGCATGCTGGAGCGGGCCGGCCTGGGCCTGGCGGACTTCGCGCTCGTGGAGATCCACGAGGCGTTCGCCTCGCAGGTGCTGGCGACGCTCGCGGCCTGGGAGAAGCGGGGGCCGGCGCCGGTGGACCGGGCCCGGCTGAACGCGGCGGGATCCTCCCTGGCCACCGGCCACCCCTTCGCGGCGACCGGCGCCCGCATCGTGGCGACGCTGGCCAAGCTGCTGTCGGAACGGGAGGGACCGGCCCGCGGGCTGATCTCGGTGTGCGCCGCGGGCGGCCAGGGTGTCACGGCGGTCCTGGAGCGAACATGAGGGCCCCTCACATAACCTCCGAGGTTGCACAGCCCCGGCTCCGGACCCGCCCCGAAACCGCACCATGCCGCCACAGCCGGGCCGTACGATGATCAGCTAACCGTCGGTAACCCCTCATATGCGGCCGTTCGGCCCGCCGACGGTGAACGCCTCGGTGTGCGAGGCACGTACGTCATGCAGCAAGCAGTGCACCGCTGCACGCCCGAGGAGCCGCCCCGTGCCCACCCCGTACCCGAACGTTCCCGTCTCCTCCGGCATGACGGTCTCCGCCACCGACTACGACGGCGCGCCGATCCTCGTCGAGCCCGAGACCCGCCGGCTGGACGGCGCCGTGCGCGAGGTGTCCGTCCCGCCGTTCGCCCCGCCGATGCGCCACGGTTCACTCGCCGACCTGCCCTTCGACAACGCGGCGGCGGACCCCGCGGCCGTCATCCTCAGCCGCCGGGCGGCGGACGGCGATTGGACGGACGTGACGGCGGCGGCCTTCGCCGAACAGGTGCTCGCGCTGGCCAAGGGGCTGCTCGCGGAAGGGCTGGCACCGGGCGACCGGATCGCCGTCATGGCCCGCACCCGCTACGAGTGGACCCTTCTCGACTTCGCCGCCTGGGCCGCCGGACTGGTCACGGTCCCCGTCTACCCCACCTCCTCCGTCTTCCAGACCCGCTGGATCCTCCAGGACTCCGGTGCCGTGGCCCTGGTCACGGAGACCGCGGGCCAGGCCGCCGCCCTCGGACCCGAACTCGACCGGGTGCCCGATCTGCGCCACCTGTGGGTGATCGAGAAGGACCACCTTGAACGGCTCGCGGAACTCGGCGACGCCCAGGTACCGGAGGCCGAGGTCGCGGTCCGCCGGGGCATGCTCGGCCCGGACACCCTCGCCACCCTCGTCTACACCTCCGGCACCACCGGCCGCCCCAAGGGCTGCGCGCTCTCCCACGGCAACTTCTTCGCCGAGGTGGACAACGCCATCGAACTGCTCTACCCGATCTTCAAGGCGAAGACCTCCGAAGAGGCGTCCGTCCTGCTGTTCCTGCCGATGTCCCACGTCTTCGGCCGCATGGTGGCGATCGCCTGCATCCGGGCGCGGGTGCGGCTGGGCCACGCGCCGAGCCTCAAACCGGAACACCTGCTGCCGGACCTCGCGGCCTTCCGGCCGACCTGCCTGCTGACCATCCCGTACATGCTGGAGAAGGTCTTCAACACCGCGCGCGCCAAGGCGGAGAAGGGCGGCCGGGCCTCCTCCTTCGACCGGGCCGCGAGCGTCGCCAGGCGCTACGGCGAGGCACTGGAGGCCCGGCAGACCGGCACCGGCAACGGTCCGAGCCGTGCCCTGCGCACAGCCCGCGCCTTCTACGACCCCCTCGTCTACCGGCGCATCCGCAACGCCATGGGCGGCCGGGTCCGGTACGCGATCTGCGGCGGCTCCCCGCTCGGCCGTCCCCTGGCCGCCTTCTACGCCGGCGCCGGCATCGAGATCTTCGAGGGCTACGGGCTGACCGAGACGACCGCCGCCTCCACCGTGACCCCGCCGCTCAAGCCCCGTCTGGGGACGGTCGGCTGGCCCATGCCGGGCACACGGATCCGCATCGCCGCGGACGGGGAGATCCTGGTCGCGGGCGAGCACGTGCTGCGCGGCTACTGGGACCCGCAGGCCGGCGGGGTGGTCCCGGCGACCCGGGACGGCTGGCTCGCGACGGGTGACATCGGGCAACTGGACGACGAGGGCTATCTGACGATCACCGGCCGCAAGAAGGAACTGCTGATCACCGCGGGCGGCAAGTCGGTGGCGCCCGCACCGCTGGAGAACTGGCTGCGCTCGCACCCCCTGATCTCCCAGGTCATGCTGGTCGGCGACGGCCGCCCCTACGTCAGCGCGCTCATCACCCTCGACCTCGACGGCATCACCCACTGGCGGCAGATGAACGGCAAGCACCCGGTGCCGCCGGAACTCCTCGTGGACGACCCGGACCTGACCGCGATCCTGCAACGCGCGGTGGACGAGGCGAACCGGCTGGTGTCCCGCCCCGAGTCCATCAAGAGGTTCACCATCCTCCCTACGGACTTCACCGAGCAGGCGGGCCACCTCACCCCCTCGATGAAGCTGCGCCGCGCCCAGATCATGCGGGACTTCACCGAGGCGGTGGAGGGCCTGTACACGGGATAACCACCCCACGAACCGACCGACCCCGGGCCCTGATCGCCTCGCGTCCGCAGCTGTCTTCACCCGGGGGCGGGCCTGGGGACATGCCCTTGCCGGGTCAGGCAGCCGGGTGGTCCACGCGCGGGTTGTGCCGAGACCCTCCGCCTCCGCTGCCACCTCGGCTTCGCCCACCGCCCGTGGCGTCGCGGCGTTCGCCGACTCCCGGCCCCTGATCGTATCGACGCCCGCGGCCGTCTTCGCCCGGAGCGGCCCTACGGGGCACGTCCTCGCCGGTCAGCCGGCCGTGCGGCTGGCGGCGTCGGTTGTGCCGGGTCCCTTCGCCTGGGCTGCCGCCTCGGCGTTGGCTCGCCGCCCGGGGCGTCGTGGCGTTCGCCGCCCCGGGGTACGGCGAGCGGCGCGGTCATCGGGCGGCCTCCCCGCCCCGCCGGTGCAGCACCAGCCAGCCCAGCGCCGGCACCACGGACACCCCGACCGGCACCACGAGCGTCACTGCGAGGGCCAGCGCCGCGCCGAGCGACGTACGGAACGGTCCGTGCGCAGGGCGGGCGGCGCCAGGGCGACGAGGACGGCGGGGAAGGCGGCGTCCAGGCCGTACGTCGCCGTGTCCCCGAGCGCACCGATCAGCGCGCCCGCGTTCCAGGCGGCGAACAGGCCGAGCCCGGAGATCCAGAACGCCGCCCGGCGCCGCGCCGGATCCCGCTGGGCGAGGGCGAAGGCGACGCTCCCGTCGGTGACCAGACGGGCGCCGAGCAGCACTCCGACCGCGCTGAACTGGGCCGAGCCCGCGTACACCGGCAGCGACATCGCCACCGGCACCCAGCGGGGGAGCCCACCGGTCTTGGACACGGCGCCGAAGGATGAACACGGACCGTGCGTTCATGAACGCTGGGCGTGGCGCTGGCATGCCGTTCGGCACGCTGGTCGAGCCGCCCGCGTCCACCGTCCGGGTGATTCGCGCGGGTGCGGGGCCGAAGGCGCCGGGGACTACCTGACGTACCCGGGAGACGTGCCGCACGTCTACGAGGTCCTGGCGCCCGGGACGACCTTCGTACTGATCATGCAGTACGCATGGCGACGGCCGGCGGTCGGCCGCCGAGGGCGGGAAAGGGCAGGAGCCCCGTCGCCGAAAGGCGCGGGGCTCCTTGGGTACTTCTCTCAGGGTGCGATCGGATCGCTGCTCAGACGGGGGTGACGTTCTCCGCCTGCGGGCCCTTCGGACCCTGGGTCACGTCGAAGCTCACCTGCTGGTTCTCTTCGAGGGAACGGAAACCCTGAGCGTTGATCGCGGAGTAGTGAACGAAGACGTCGGGGCCGCCGCCTTCTTGGGCGATGAAGCCAAAGCCCTTTTCGGCGTTGAACCACTTCACGGTTCCGGTAGCCATAAGCCCTCCTTGGGCTCACAAAGGGTTGCCCTGCTCCAGAACCTGCAAGTGTGAAACAGTGCCGCACAAGTGCATATGTCTGAAAACGACGAGAGCCCGCGGTTACATGCTCCGCAGGCTCTGTACTGCAAGGGAAACCAAACTGCAACTTGCGGCGAGCCTAGCACGCGGGCAGCCGGAAGCAATAGGGGTCAAGATCACGTCACTCGGAAGTTTGAACACCACTAGGCCGGTTGACGTAGGGGGCGGTTGTCCGCACCGTACCCCATGAGGTCTAGTCTCGCGATGTGGACAATTCTCGCACCCGGCCGCGCGTCGGCCACATCCAGTTCCTGAACTGCCTGCCCCTCTACTGGGGGCTCGCGAGAACCGGCACCCTCCTCGACTTCGAGCTGACCAAGGACACCCCGGAAAAACTCAGCGAGCGGCTGGTGCGGGGTGACCTCGACATCGGGCCCATCACCCTGGTCGAGTTCCTCAAGAACGCCGACGACCTGGTCGCCTTCCCGGACATCGCCGTCGGCTGCGACGGCCCCGTGATGTCCTGTGTGATCGTCTCGCAGGTCCCGCTCGACCGGCTCGACGGCGCCCGGGTCGCCCTCGGCTCGACCTCCCGCACCTCCGTCCGCCTGGCCCAGCTGCTGCTCGCCGAGCGGTACGGCGTACGGCCCGACTACTACAGCTGCCCGCCCGACCTCAGCCTGATGATGCAGGAGGCGGACGCGGCCGTGCTCATCGGGGACGCCGCACTGCGGGCCAACCTCCTCGACGGCCCGCGCTTCGGGCTCGCCGTGCACGACCTGGGCACGCTGTGGAAGGAGTGGACGGGCCTGCCGTTCGTCTTCGCGGTCTGGGCGGCCCGCCGCGACTACCTGGAGCGCGAGCCGGTGATCACCCGTCAGGTGCACGAGGCGTTCCTGTCCTCCCGCAACCTCTCCCTGGAGGAGGTCGCCAAGGTCGCCGAGCAGGCGGCCCGCTGGGAAGCCTTCGACGAGGAGGTCCTGGAGCGGTACTTCACGACCCTCGACTTCCGCTTCGGCGCCCCGCAGCTGGAGGCGGTCGCCGAGTTCGCCCGCCGGGTCGGCCCGACGACCGGCTTCCCCGCGGACGTGAAGGTGGAACTGCTGGCATAGACCCGCGGCCGTGCCCCCGGCGCACTCCGCGGTACGGGTCCGCGGCACTACCCTGCTGACCGAGGCGTGACGGGGAAGAGGGGGGACGCCGATGCAGCCGCTCGCGGCCGATGAGCCCACCGCCGTGGGGCCCTACCGGCTCCTCGGCCGGCTCGGCTCCGGCGGGATGGGCCGGGTCTATCTGGGGCGCAGCGCCGGCGGCCGCACGGTCGCCGTGAAGATCGTGCATCCGCACTTCGCGCTCGACGAGGAGTTCCGGGCGCGGTTCCGGCGCGAGGTCGAGGCCGCGCGGCGGGTGGGCGGCGCCTGGACCGCGCCGGTCCTGGACGCCGACCCCGACGCCCCGGTGCCCTGGGTCGCCACCGGGTATGCGGCCGGACCCTCCCTGGCGGCGGCCGTCGCCACCCACGGGCCGCTGCCCCCGCACTCCGTACGGGCGCTCGGCGCGGGCCTCGCCGAGGCGCTCGCCGCCGTGCACGAGCTGGGCCTCGTGCACCGCGACGTCAAACCGTCCAACGTCCTGCTCACCCTCGACGGCCCGCTGCTGATCGACTTCGGGATCGCCCGAGCCACCGACGGCACGGCATCCCTGACCTCGTCCGGCGTCTCGATCGGCTCGCCCGGCTACATGTCCCCCGAGCAGATCCTGGGCAAGGGCGTCACGGGGGCCGCGGACGTCTTCTCCCTGGGCGCGCTGCTGGCGTACGCGGCGACCGGCGAACCGCCCTTCCCCGGGGACTCCTCGGCCGCGCTGCTTTACAAGGTCGTCCACGAGGAGCCCGAACTCGGCGCGCTGCAGGGCGAACTGCGGGAGGTGGCCGAGGCATGCCTGGCGAAGGAACCGGGCGCGCGGCCGGCCCCCGGCGCGGTGGCCGCCCGGCTCGCCCCCGAGGGTGCCGCGCGCCTGGTGGCGGGCGGCTGGCTGCCGGGACCGCTGGTGGAACAGGTCAGCCGGGACGCGGTGCGGCTCCTCGGCCTGGAGACGACGGATCCGGCGCCGTCGGGCCCGGTAGGGTTCAGCAGCCCGGCGGTGACCGGCAGGGCGGTGGTGCCGGCGGGGGAGTTCGGACCGCCGCCGGTGATGCCAGGGGCGAGCGGAACCGGAGCGGGGGCCGGTAGCGGGGCAGGGCCCGGCGTCGCGGTCGGGGGCGTCGACGCCGCCGCTGCGGGCGGTGCCGGGCTCGGGGGCGGCGGGATTCCGGGGCCGCGGGACGCGGTGCCCGGGGAGCAGCGGCCGGGCAGGGTCTCCGTCACCATGGCGGCCACTTCCGCTCCGGGCGAGGGCGGCCGGGGGCGCCGTATGAGCTGCACGGTGGCGCTCGCCGTCGCCGGGGCGCTCGCAGCGGTCACCGTCGGGCTGGGCTTCCTGCTGCGCCCGCTCATCGGCGACGACGGCGCCCACGACAGCGCCGGGGGCAGCACCAAGCCGCCGGCGGCATCGCCCAGTTCGAGCGCCACCGACGAGTTGCCGACCGGTTCCGGGTCCGACGTCCCCGCGCGCTATCTCGGCACCTGGCAGGGCCAGGCCACCGCCCTCGACGGCCAGTTGCCCATCGGCACCTTCCGGCTCACCGTGGGGCAGGCGGACGTGGGCGAGGAGTTGGGCCGCCTGCGCCAGACCGACCAGCTCGGCGGCGTCTGCACGGACGTGCTCACCCTGAAGAAGGTGACCAGGACGGCACTCGTCGCCACGTCGGTCGGGGCCAAGGACAACCACGACGGCTGCAACCCCGCCCCGCACACGATCCGGCTCACCCCGGAGGGCGACGACCTCACCTACACATCGGACAGCAAGCCAGAGGGCAACCCGACCGCCCGCATGTCCAGGACCGACTAGCCGTTCAGCGGGGAGGTTGTGGGCGGGTGGCGGACCGTCCTGGCGGGCTCGGTTGCCGTCGCGGGTTCCGCCGAGGCCGGGGGCGGTTGCGGGGTGGCCGCTGGCCCCTGGTCGGGGCCGGCTCCCACCGGTCCCTGCACTCCGGTGCCTCGATCCTTCTCTGGCCCCGGCCGTCCACGGCGGACGGCAACCCGACCGCCCGCATGTCCAGGACCGACTAGTCGCTCCGTCCGGGGAGTTGTGGACGGGTGCCGTCCTGGTGGGTCGGGTCGCCGTCGCGGGTGCGCCGTGGCCGGCAGGCGGGTGGGGGGTGCGGTCGGCCGCTGGCCCTGGTCGGGGCCGGCTCCCACCGGTCCCCGCCTGCCGGCGCCTCGATCCCTCTCGGGCCCCGGCCCCCCCCACGGCGGACGGCAATCCGGCCGCATGTCCAGGGCCCGCTGCCTGGAGCATTTCGGGGCCGTGCCGCAGGGCTGTGTGGGGGTCAGCCCGGGATCACCACCGTGCGTAGTTCGCCGTCGCCCAGGTGGAGCATGCCCTTGCCGGGGGTGATCTGGCCGCCCACCAGGCTGCGGGAGAGGCGTACGCCGATGAGGTCGCCGCTGGAGGACTCCTGGGGAGACAGCAGGACACCGCGCCGGGCCTTCTTCGCGTCGACCTGCCAGCCCGAGAAGCCGCTGCACACGTCCTCCTCGTCACCGGCGATGACGAGGGCGAGGCCGCGCTCCGCGCCGCGGGAGACGATGCGCTTCATATGGGACTCGGCGTCGCAGTCCTCAAGGATCTCCCCGTCGTCGACGAGCACCACGATCGGCTCCTCCGGGGACGCCGAGTCGATGACCTCCTCGAACTCGTCCTCGTCGATGTCATCGCCGGTGAAGACCTTCAACACCCCGTCCCTGCCGTCGAGTTGCCGCAGCGGCGACTGGCGCGGGGCCGCGACGACCAGACGTATGCCCTGGTCGAGAAAGGAGTGGGCGAAGTTCATCAGCACCGTGGAGCGGCCGGACTTCGCCGGTCCAGCGACCACGAACGCCGGGACCCCGTCCGCGAGATCGGGACCGAAGCCGACGATCTCGTCACCGCCGATGCCCGCGAGTGCCCATAGCCGCGAACGAGAGCCCTCCGGGTCGCGCATCTCCCACGCGTCCTCGAAGGAGATCCGGCTCGGCAGGCTGTCCACCCGGAACGGCCGGCGCGAGCGCGGCACGCCCGCGTCCCGGACCGCCGCCGCCTCGCCGATCGCCGCGATCGCCGCCGCCTGCCCCCGCCCCGTCGTGTCCGCGGCGAGCAGCGCGAACTGCGTCTCCGTACCTGACTCGTTGCGGAACGCGCGCCCCGGCGGGATCTCCTCGGGCACCTTGCGGGCGGGGATGCCGAGCATGGAGAAGTCGCTGCGGTCGGCGAGCCGCAGACCGTACTTGTCCTCGGTGAGCGTCGCGATCCGCCCCACGAGCAGCGTGCGGTCACCGGTCAGCACCAGATGGATGCCGACGCTCGCACCCTCCCGCATCATCGTCGTCAACTCGTCGGTCAGCGAACCGTGGTCGATCTCGCCGAGCGTGGGCACCCAGCCCTCCCAGCGGTCGAGGAGTACGACGATGTGCGGCAGCCGCTGGTCCTCGGACGCCGCGGCCCGCTGCTCGCCGATGTCGGCGAAGCCCTTGTCCGCCAACAGGTCCTGACGGTGGGAGAGTTCGACCTTGAGCCGGTTGACGAGCCGGACCACCCGCTCGGTCTGGTTGCGGCCGACGACCGCCCCGCAGTGCGGCAGCCGGGTCAGCGCGTTGAGGGCGCCGTTGCCGCAGTCGATGCCGTACAGATGGACGTCGGCGCAGGAGTGGGTGCGGGCGAGGGAGCCCGCGATGGTGCGCAGCACCTGGGACCGGCCGCTGCGCGGCGCGCCGCCGATCATCAGATGGCCGAAGGCGGCGAAGTCCACGACCACCGGGCGGCGCGCCTGGTCGGCGGGCAGATCCTCCACACCGTACGGCGCGGGCGGCAGCCGACCGGGAGCGAGCGCCGCGACCGGCGTCTCGACGTCGTCCAGCAGCAGCGTCTCGGCGAGCGCGGGCAGCCACGGGCTGTGCTGCGCGGGAATGCCCAGCGCGGTGTTGGCGTCGCGGACCGCGTCGACCAGCACCTTCAGATCGGTGATCTCCTCGTCCTCGCGTGCCTCGGCCTTCGGTTTCACCAGCGCGGCCCGTCCCAGGTCCGCCCAGGCCAGTTCGCCCACCCAGGGCGCGAGGGCGGTGGGGTCCGCGGCACCGGGCCGGCGTCCACCGACCCGGCCCGACTGGAACGGCACCAGGGACGCGTGCCCGAGACGGACGTACGCCCGGCCCGGCGTGTTCTTGGAGATGTGCCCGGCCTCCGGCGAGTCGATGACGTCGCTGGACTCGCCGCCGTCGGTCACGCGCAGCGCGATCCGCAGGTTGGTGTTGGCGCGGATCTCGGGGGAGACCACACCGCTCGGCCGCTGCGTGGCCAGCAGCAGATGGATGCCGAGCGAACGTCCCCGCTGCGCGATGTTGACCAGGCCGGTCACGAAGTCGGGCAGGTCGCGCACCATCGAGGCGAACTCGTCGATGACGATGAGGAGCCGGGGCACCGGCGGGTGCGAGGGGTCGCGGCGCACCAGATCCTGGTAGTCCTCGATGTCCTTGGCGTCGGCGGCGGCCAGGATGTGCTCGCGCCGCTTCAGTTCGGCGCCCAGCGATTCCAGGGCGCGCTCGACGAGATGGGCGTCGAGGTCGGTGACCATGCCGACGGTGTGCGGCAGCTTCACACAGTCCTTGAACGCCGAGCCGCCCTTGTAGTCGACGAGGACGAACGTCATGTTCTCCGGCGTGTTGGCCACGGCAAGCGAGGCGACGATGGTCTGCAGCAGCTCGGACTTGCCGGAACCGGTGGTACCGGCGATCAGCCCGTGCGGGCCGTCCTTGCGCATGTCGATGCCGAACGGGCCGTCGTAGGACTCGCCGATGACCGCGAGCGTCGACTGCCCGCCCATCCGCCAGCGGGCGGTGATCGCGTCACCGGTCGGCGGCTCCAGTTGCAGCACGTCCAGCAGCCGGCTCGCGGCGGGCAGCGCCGAGTCCTCGGTCTCGCCGCTGATGTCGCGTAGCGGGGACAGCGAGCGGGCCAGGCGCAGGCACCAGGGGGCGGAGACGAAGTCGGGCCGTACGTCCTTGATGCGCTCGGCGTCCGCCTCCTCGACCCGCAGCCGCAACTCCCTTGTCTGCTGGGCCGGTTCGCTCTCCTGGTCGCTCGTGGCGTGCCAGGCGTGGAAGGACGGGAAGCCGCCGGGCGCCTGCTGCTGCACCGCCTGCCGCGCCGGGCTGTCGTACTCCTGTGCCTTGGGCTCGGCGACCACGAACGCCTGGCACTCGCCCGGCAGGAATCGTTCCTCGGCGTCCAGGCACAGTGCGTAGATGGACACCGCGGGGCCCTCGCGCAGCAGCCGTACGACGCCCGGCAGGGACCGCAGCTGCCGCGAGCCGTCCCAGACGACCACGATGTCCGGGTCGGAGAAGTCGGTGCGCTGCCCGCGGTTCTGCTCGGCGGCCTTCTTGCGGGCGTCGAGGATCTGGGTCAGCTCGCCGATACGGGCGCCGACCGTCTCGGCGTCGGTGCCGATGAGGACGTTGGCGTCCTGCCCGCCGGTCGGCCGGGCGTGCGGCAGCCAGCGCACCCAGTCCCAGCTGCTCTGCGCGCTGTTCTCGCTCAGGACGTAGAACTGGACGTCCATCGGGCTGTGCAGCGCGGCGGTCTGGGCGACCGCCCACCGTCCGAGGGCGCGGGCGGAGTCACCCGGCCCCGCCATGCCGAGCACGCCGAGGGAACGCAGCGAGAGCGCCACCGGCGCGTCCTCGATGGTCCAGGTGACCTGGCGGCGGTGCTCGTCCTGCTCCGGGTCGTCGAGCACCACCTCGGAGGGCAGCCGACCCGTTCCGACCCGCACCAGCAGATGGTCACGGTCGGTGCGCCGCCGCTCCCACAGCCGGGTGCGCGGGCCGGTGCCCAGGGAGAGGACGGCGGCCGGGTCGGGCACGGCGCCCCGCCGGTCCTGCCGCTCCGCGACGAGCGCGTCCTGCGCGTCCTTCTCGATCCGCTCCTTCTGCTCCTTGTACTCCTTGACCTGCTTCGCATGGGACTTGCGCCCGTGCTTCTTGTCCATGAAGTAGTTGGCGAACAGCAGAATGGGGCTGAGGCCCGCCATGATCAGGTAGTACCAGCGCTGGAAGATGAGCACGGCCACCACCGCGCCGACCAGCGGGGTCAGCGCCATCAGCCAGGGCAGCGGCCGGGCCTCGTACTCGCGTGGCGGCGACGGCAGCCGGAACTTGGTCTGCCGCTCGGGCGGGCGCAGCCGGGGCGGCCGGTTGTAGTCGAGCCCGACACCGTCGTCCGACCACTTCAGGGCCGCGTTGGGCGGGCTGTAACGGCCGAGTTCGAGAAGGGTGTTGCCGACGGCGATCTGCGCGCCGAGGGGCCAGGCGCCGCCGTCGGCCTCGGAGATCGTCGTCCCGTCGAGGGTGACTGTGTCCTTGTCGCCCTTGTCGCCCTTGTCGTCCGTCTCGGCGTGCACGGTGACTTGGCAGGTGCCATCGGTTGCAACTGACAAGGTGAGGGCGCGGGCGTCGAGTTCGGGATCGTCGATGCGCAGATACGCGGCCGGGCCGCTGCCGATGTCGTAGCGGCCGACGCCGAGCCGGTGCACATGACCGGCGGCCGGCCCGCCCACGACCCGCAGCTCGACCAGCCCCGTGGGCTCGCCCGGCAGACAGCCGGCCGGGTCCTGGAGACTGACGACGGCGCCCTCGCGCAGCGGCGAACCGACGACGGTGGCACTCGGATCGACGGCGTACCCGTCCACGTACACGAGGGGCGCGCCGCCCGACGGGGCCGCCTGGTGCTGCCCGATCGGAATGACCTGCGCACCGCCGACGCCGACGTGCTTGGCCAGCTCCTGGGCGATGTCCCCGACGCTGGACTCGGGGTCGGCATCGAGTACGACATCGGCGGAGCCCCCGCCGAACGGGTCGACGACGGTCAGAGTCAGGCGCACGCTCGTCCTCCCCAAGCCCCCCGTGACCGCTCCCTCCCGCAGGTCACAGTGGAAGCGACGATATCCGCTCGGCGCCGGGACAGGGCAATGGGGAGGCGGGGTCCGGTGCACGTCCGGTGCACGTCCTGTGCGCTTCCGGATGCCCTTTCCGATGGCAACGCGCTGTGCACGCGCTCACGACGTCCTGTTCACCGTTCCTGTTCCGGATTCGGGGATGTGGCACGTCAGTTCACCCCCGTAAGCTGCTGCCGCAAGAGCGGACGATCACATGGGTGCAACCACGCGGCCCACCCGTCGCGTCCGCGCACAGGGAGCCACGGGGGTTGGCCCTGCGGCATGGTGAAGAGGAGCGGTCTCATGGCCAAGGACCTTGACGTCACATACCAGGACATGCGCGACGCAGCCAAGCATGTCGTGAAGGAGAAGGAAAGGCTCCAGGAAAAGCTCGACGGCCTGCGCAAGTACATCGCCAACCTGGTCGAGTCCGGCTACGTTACCAAGAGTTCCTCGAAGGCGTTCGACGAGAACTTCGAAGAGTTCACCCGCGGCACCAAGGACACACTCGACGGTCTGGACGGCATGGGTGACTACCTGACCAACGCGGCCGACAAGTTCGAGCAGATCGACGAGGAACTGGCGAAGGCGGCCAAGAGCCGGTAGGGCGTCGGCGGCCGGTGGCGACGGCGGCCTGGGGCCGGTGGGCGAAGGCGCCTGGGGCCGGTGGGCGAGGGCGCCTGGGGCCGGTGGGCGAGGGCGGGCCTGGAACAGGTAGGGCGTCGGCGGTCGAGGGCCGGTGAGCGAAGGTGGCCTGGAGTCCGGTAGGGCGAGGGTGACCGGGAGCCCGTCGGAGGGGATGCCTGCCCGGTGCGCCGGCGGTTGCCGAGCGCGCCGGGTGGGTGTCGGTGCCCGGGGGTCGCCGGGCTGCCGGGCCGCTGGGCTGCCGGGTCGATGGGGCGGCCAGGGCGCTGGGTTTCTGGGGCAGCGGGTCGCTGGGTCGCTGGGCTGCTGGGTCTCTGGGGCGCTGGGTCTCTGGGGTAGCGGGGGCGCCGGGTCTCTGGGGTGCCGGGGCAGCGGGGGCGCCGGGGCGCTGGGTCTCTGGGGCGGCCGGGGCCGGTCAGTGACCGGAACCGCCGGCGCCGGTCAGCGACCGGGACCCCCGGCGCCGGGACCCGTCAGCGGTCGGGGAGCGGCTGCCGGAGCAGGTAGGTGGAGATTGCTTCTCCCTCCCCACGGTGACGTGCCGCGGTGGGGCCGCCAGGACGATCCCGTCTCGGGTCGCGAGGACCGGCCGCTGGTGGTGGGTGGAGTGGCCATACCAACGCAGGAGGAACTGCCCGCCGAGCCGTGCCAGTTCCCGTCGAAGACCCGGTCGAGCCCCTGCTCGGCGATGGCGGCGTCCCGGCGCCGGTCATCCGCGTTCTTGACCCGCAGCCGTTCCTTCTCCTCCTTGCCGGCGAGGGCCCGCTTGACCGCTTCCTCCACGTTGGACAACAGGGTCAGCAGCATGAGGAGGGGCATGAACGGCACGGCGAGTACCGCACCGAGCCCGCCCAGCGGGTACGCCGTGCAGGTCGAGTACGGACCCGTCCGTGCCGCGGACGCGCAGTGTCCCGCGCTGCATGACCTTCCGCTTCTGGAGGTCGCTCAGATGCCCTCAGCGGCCGTGACGAGCGGGTCGTCGTTCGACAGGGCGGTGAAGGAGACCGTCTGAAGAATGGCTCCCATCATGTCGACGAACTGGGCCCACTGATCCACGAAAGCCGTGAAGAGCGTGAAGACGGCCGTGAACGGGCCGGTCGGGAACGGCACGTGGACCTGAATCCGGGCGGTGACGAGATCCGTCGCCTCGCCGCTCGCCGTCACCGCGGGATTGAGTTTCAGCTCACGCCAGGTGGCGCATGACACCGCAGGACCGCACGGGAGATCGAGCCATTCGACCTCGTTGTACGGGTCCGCGGAAAGGGCCGCGAGAATTCCCTGAGCTACGACATCGGTGTCCGTGTCGGCCTGGTCCGTGGGGATCGCGGCCAAGGTGAAGGCGCACTGGGCCACGCCGTCAGAGGGATCGTGCCGGGCGATGTCACCCTCAGGAGTGTGTTCCTCCTCCTTCGCCGTGGAGAACAGACCCATCGCGGCGTAGGAGACCCCGGTGCCCTGCATGAGTTCGGCAATCGCCGTGTAGTACGGAGCGGCGGGACCCCAGACCGTCTCGTCCCCACGGGAGTAGAGCTCCCGCACGAAGGAGCGCGCGCGAGCCGCACGTTCCTCGGGGCTGTCGGCGAGGGGCAGCGCGAAGAAACCCTCAGGGGCCAGGAACCAGACCGGTGGGGGCTCCGTCGGCGTGAGGAGTGGCTGAAGGGGGCCGGTGGGCTCGGCTGAGGGGCGCATGGAAGTGTGGCCGTTTCGGGTGTGAAGTGCCGGTGGTTTCAGAGGTCTTCGGGGTGATATTCCCTGGGATCGACTTCCTGGCCCTCGTCGTCCATGACCAGACTCTCCTCCGAGGCTCCGAAAGCGGAGGTGAACCGACGCGGCAGCAGAATGTCGACGTTGTAGTGGCCGCACGTATTGCGGGTGACGATGGGGGAGACGGAATCCGGCATCTTGACTTTCGCGGCGAATTCCAGGACTGTCGCCCGCTGTTGAGGGGTGAGGGAATCGAGGGGGAGCAGGTTGGGGGTGTGCTCCAGGTATCGCGTCAGCTTTCTGCGCCCGAAGGTTCGAATCCTGCACCAAGAGCCGTCTACGAAGGTGACTTTGAAGTCGCTGCCGTCCTTGAAATCCTTGAGTTCGATGCCGCTGATGTCGGTGCGCGGGCACTGCCACAGAACCTCGTCATCGATTGCCTCGTAGTTCTTCTTGTCATAGGGCAGACTGACGATGACGAGTCGGCGGTCGGTGACGATCGCGTGCGTGCGCCGGTGCTTCTGGTCGGCGCGCCCCGGGTCCAGTTGCCAGGGCAGGGTGCGGGCGATGGTGCCCGGTGCGGCCCACATGACCGGGAAGTCCTCGACCTCGTTGGCCGGTTCGTCCGGCCTGTCGGAGCCCGAGTCGCCCGAGGCAGTGGCGATATTGCCGCCCGCAGCGCTGAGAACGGCCATGAAGGTCGCGCCGACCACTATGGCGGCACCCTTGAGAGTCTTCAAGCCGACCGTGCTGCCCGTCGAACGTGCCGTGAAGGAGGGGCCTTCGGGCCAGCCCGGCAACTCGTGTTGAATGTCGTTGCGCTCGGTGTCACGGAACCAGCGCATACCCCTGACGCGCATCGCGGCGCCCGTCGCGAAGGTGACGGGAGCGCGACCCAGAAGCATTTCCCCCGGTTCGGGCTGCCAGATGTTCATGTCGGTACGCACTCCCTGTGCTCTGCCCCGCTGGCCGTCGTCGGGCTAATCGCCGGACACGGCATCCTTGATGTTGGTGATGGCCTTGGGGGCGATCTTGAGGCTGCCGTCGATGACCCGGCCCATGTCGCTTATCGGGTCCACGTTCCACTTCGTGAGGGTGTTGATCCCCTTTGTGCCGAGCCATTGCCCTTCGTGGTAGCCGGCACTGACCAGGCCGCCCATGCGCGATGCCAACCCGCTACCCGCGTGTGAGACCTCGTAGACGAACTCAGACTTTCCACCGATCTTCACCAAGCCGGCCAGACCGAGGCCCCCGTCGAGGTCTTTCGACGCCGCGCCCATGGACATCAGGATGCGTGATTGACCAAGCTCCGTGGCCTGGAACCCCTTGCCCAGCAGGCCAGCCTTCGCCGTCGCCGCGGCCCTGGCCCCCCTGGCCGTCGCACCGGCAACCTTGATCCCCTTGCCGAACATCCCGATGCCCGGCAGCAGCCCGAGCGCGTCGGTGCCCAGAGTCAGCCAACTCACGTCCGCTCCCGCGGCCATGGCGATGCCGTGGGCTGCCAGGGACAGGCCGCTGCCGATGAGCGCGGCCGTGCCGAAGATGGCCGCGAGGGGCGGGAACGGGAGCGTGGCGATGGCCAGCAGGCCCAGTACTGCGGTCACGTTGCTGAGTACGTCGCCCACCATCTTGATGAGGTCGGCGTGCTCCTTGAGCCAGTCGCCGGTGGCGTTCCAGGCGTCCGCTATGCCCTTGCCCAGCTTGTCCCAGAAACCGGGCTCATCCGGGGCGATGTCCGCGGCCTTGTCGAGTTCCTTGCCTATCTCGCGCGCGGCCCGCTTGTACCGTTCCTCAAGGTCGTGGACCTTGTTGATGACCTCGTTGACGGCGCTGGAGGCCTCGCCGAGTTCGTCGCTGCCCTCGCTGCCGGCCTCCGCCTTGGCCTTGTCCTGGGCGCTGAGCTTCTCCCCGGCCAGCTTCTCCAGCCGATCCGCTTCGTCCTGGAATTCCTGGAGTTCGCCCGTCCACCGGTGCAGCGCACGCGAGGCCTTGTCGAAGGATTCGTGACTCTTGCGGATGAGCGGAGTGACGTCCTCGCCGATGTACTCGGTGAACGCGATCGCGGTCTTGCCCTTCCAGGCGCCGCACTCTATCCGCTCCAGCTCGCGCACCGCCGTACCCAGCTCGCCGGCCAGGCCGCCGAGCCGCTTGGCGAGTTCCCGGGTGTCCGTCACGTCTCCCGGGGTGGGGTCCCACCCGATGTGCGGGAAGGCCGGCCGCTTACCGGTCACGTCGCTTGCCCTTCTTCTTCACCTTGAGCGATTCGGCGAGTTCCTGGTCGAGCTTGTCGAATGTATCGCCGATGGTGTTGATCATCTTCACCGCACCGTGCGTGTGTTTGCCGAGTTGCTTGATGCCGTAGCCCCAGTCGTCGGCGAAATCCTGGACGTCCTCAATGAGTTTGCTCTCGCCGACGGCGGAGGCGTCGGCGCTGCGCAGATCGCGGCGGGCGTCCTCCATGCGGTCGCTGATCGAGGAGAAGGTCTTCTTCAGGTGTTCGAAGACGGTGTCTTCGAGGCGCAGATCGCTCATGTCCTGTTCCGGTCTCCGTCACGGCCGCACAGTGGGACTTCCCGTGAGGCGGATGGTGGTCGAGAGTCTTGACGGTATCGACGGGCTGCGTGGGTTCGCCAGCGAGCCGCTCCTGGGCAGAGACCTCGACGGTCTGAAGAGCACGTCGAGCATGGCCGGTTGGCTCCGCCGAGGCGGGCCCGTCGCAGGCCCGGCGGCGGTGGCGTCGCCGGGCCGGTCGGTGGGGCGTCAGCGGTTGACCGACTGGATCTCCTGCACCGTGACCGCCTGGTCGTTGCCGAACGTGCCGTCGGGGAGAGCCTGCGGTTCGGGGGTGCCCGTGCCCGTCCAGGTGATCTTCCATGTGACGGTGGCCCGAAGATTGAAGGTGCCGTTGCCCGAGGACCGCAGATACGTGACACCACAGGGCGGCGTCCGGTCGGCCTTTCCCTTCGCGTACGGTTCGCCGATCGAGTCGTCGCCGTTGATCGCGCACGCGCCGGACGCCGGGTAGGTGGTGGCGTCGGAAGTACCGGGCTCGATCTTCAGGGAGACCGGTCGGGCGGTCGTGGTGGCCTGCATGTTGACGCCGTTCACGTTGAGCGCGGCGGTGACGGACACCTCTTTGAACTTCGCCTTGTCCAGCCACGCCCAGGTGGGGAGGTTGACCTTGGTCGTGCCCTCAGGCGCCAGCGTCACCTCGGTGGTCGGCAACTGTATGCGGTTGTAGGCGAGTTCGGCGAGGATCTGCGGTGTGACCGCGTTCTCGACCTGCGGTGTCTCGCCGTTCTCGACCCAGAAGGGAAGCTCGCTGCAGTTCCAGGCGGCGAGTTCGTCCAGGCGGGAGTCGTCCTGGGCCACTACCCAGAAGTTTCCCTCGTCCTTCTTGTCGAGGTTGTAGTTCTTGTACTCGCCGTCCTTGTACATGTTCCGGAACTCCCCCGTCGCCCGCTTCGCGTAGTTGGGCTGGGCGGGGTCGTTCACCACCGTGTCGTAGCCGTCCTCGGTCCGCTTGGCGAAATCCTCCGCGGCCATCGGCTCGTACCAGCAGGCGGGCGGCGTCCAGTTGCCGACCGGTGTGACGCCTCCCGTCGAGGTGCCGCCGCTGCCACGGACCGCGCCGGAGAACGTGATCCGCGACTCCAGGGATCCGCCCGACTGGCTGCCGCTGGTCTCGTAACTGCCCTGGGAGGAGCCCCCGTGACGCCGGTCGGCGAACGCCGTGGCGGGGAGCAGAGCCAGGGAGGTGGCGGTGGCCGTCACGAGGAGCCATGTGGCTTTCGCGTTCACGGAGTGCACTTCGCGTTACCCCTCTCGGACGCCAGCTTGCTGGTCTGCCAGACACCGTCCGCATTGCGGTCCATGCGGGTGTTGTAGAGGACGTAGGACTTGCTGGTGACCGCGGTCTTGTCGACCTTGCCGGTCTTGCGGTCCTTGTCGTACGCCTTGCTCTCGTCGACGCAGTACGTGAGGCCCACGGAGTCCTTGGCGAACTTGGTGAGCTTCGGGTCGTAGTAGCGCGACGTGCCGGTGATCGTGTAGTCGTCGTCGGTGTAGCCCTTGATCCAGTCGGCGGCACCGAGAAGCGCGTCACCCGTGTAGTAGAACGGGATCGCCTTCGAGTTCACGTCCTTGCCCGTGATGGCGGCGTCGGTGGCCTCGATCCGCCGCTTGGCGTCGTCGAGCGCCGCGGCCTCGGCCGCGTCGGACGAGGTCCAGCTCTCGTAGACGTGCTTCACATCCGGGGGCAGCGACACGGCAGGGCGCTGGACGGCTTCCTCGGACCCGTTCGCCGATGCGGACGGCGTGGGCTTGCCGTTGTCGGCACCCGCGATCTTGTCGCTGGACTTGGCACTGTCACCCCCGTCGCTGCAGGCCGTGAGCAGAAGAGCTGCCGTGGCGGCGCACGCTACGGCAATGGGCACGGTGTGGCGCTTCACAGTGGACTCCCCGTGAGACAGCAGTTCATTCAAGGGCACTCACGCTACCGGTGAGCTTCTCGGGCCAGCCAGCACGGACTGCGCTGAGAACAACGGCACTTCGGGAATGGCATGGAGTGTGGCGTCGTCAACCTCGATTCTGGTGTCGTAGAAGCGGGGGTTGGCCGAGGCACCGCCGCCGCAGTAGAGGGAGAGGGCCAGGTCGGCATCCGGAACGTGTCCTTGAGGTCGCTTTACGCGGCCGTGAACAGTGCGCGGGTGGCGGGCACGGAGCGGCGTCTCACCCGGGACTCCCCATGGGAAACAGGTCGGTTGAGAAGGCGGGAACGATATCGGGACCTTGCCGATGACGGCGGGGATCTCGGCGTGGGCGGAAGCACGCGTGACTCCGTCACACCCACCGCAACGGCCCCCCGGTTCGTCGGCGTACTCCTTGGATTCGCCACCGTCCACGACCTTGGTGCCGAGCGTCCTGATGGTGCCGGTCATGCCTCGCGGCTTTTTGCCGAGCCTGGTGACCTCGTACGGGGCTCCGGGTAGGGGAGCGCCGACGTGCAGGGGCTCACAGTCGCGCGGGCGGGTCGCTTCCCTGCCTTCGTGTGGGCGTCGCGGAGGGGTCTGGGCCGGCTTGCGGTCGACGTCGTCGTACGTGTCCGCCGCGGTCTTGGTGTGTTTCGCGGGGTTTTCTCCGAGATCGTCGCGGAAGCGGAATTCGGCGGCCGCCGGACTTCCGTGCTCCTTGAATTCGCGGTGAATCCGGAACAACGAGTCGGAGCAGTCCCTGATGGTGTCCAGGTCTGCCCGCGTCCTGTCAGCCATGCCTGCCCCCGTGCGGCCCAGGATCGAAAGGTTCGCGTCAAGACGATGAAGGTAGCGGTGCGGCAGGTGGTTTCGCCAGGCCGGACGTGCGGGGGCGGCCGGGGGACTGTGAAGGTCTTACGGCGGGCCGGGGCGGGTCGTGTGCAGCCCCGTGTCCGGCGGGTTCGGCACGGCGTGCCGGTTGCCGATTCGGCGTGTTTGCGGAGCGGTCACGGCTTTGCGGTCCCGTTCGGGGCGGGGCGGGGCAGGGCAGGGCCGTTGTCGTCGTACGACCATGACGGCAACTACGAGGTCCCGCCTACCGCCGCGGGTCTTCCCCCGGCCGGCCGCCGACGGGCCTTCGGCCGGGTGCGGCACGGTCTCTCCGCCGGCCGTGCCGCCTGCGGCTCCACGGACGCGTACGACGGACGGGATCGGCGCCACCGCCTCCTGGGACCACGCCCCGGCCGAGTCCTTGCGGCGGCCCTCAAGCCGGCCCGCGCATACGACGACAAGCCGGCCCGCGCAGACGCCGACGCCAGTCCGTGCGCCGGGGCAACACCCAGCACCTCGCGGTACCCGGCGAGTGCCGGATGCCGCAACTCCTGCTTCCAGCGGTCCCGTACCCGCACGGGCGCCGCCACGGCGATCACCGGGAGCGGACCCGAGGCGGCGAGGATCGTGGCATGGGCGCCCCGAATCCATGTGAGCGAATCGTGCGGGAACCATGTCCGGCGGGGGTTCGCCGGTGCACAGGCGGCGGGCCCGGCAACCCCCCTTGGTTCAACTGGTCCCCATACGCCCGAAGTTGCAGAGCGTAACGACCAACCGGGCCCGGTCGGGGACCTGGAACGTGCCTTGAGGGGCTTATGTGCGGCTGATACGGTGCGATCGCTTGACACTCACTCTGGCGCTGGGTATCCGACCCAGGTCGAGCGGTGCGTCCAGCGCGTCTCGCACCTCACATGCGAGCGTACGGGGGTGAAGTGTCCGCTTGTGCACGGAACTTGGCAGACATTTCTTGGGCGTACGGGGAGCGGTTGCGTGAAGATCCAGGAGCGTACGGGGGCGGGCGCGAATCGTGCCGCCGCTCCGGCTCAGCCGTCGGTCGGTGACCGGCTGCCCACCCCGCCTCGCGAGCGCAAACCGGCGCTGGCCGCGCTCGCCGTGCTGCTGATCCTGCTCGGTGCGCTGGGCGCGACGACGCTCGTGCTGCGCGCCGGGGACCGGATCGAGGTCGTCAAGATCACGCAGGAGATCCCGGCGGGCGGGTCCGTCACCGGCCGCAACGTGACCTCCGTGATGGTGGCCGAGGACAGCGGCATCCACTACGTCCCGTGGGCACAGGTCGACGGCCTGAAGAAGCTCAAGGCCAAGAGCACCATCCCGGGCGGGGTGGTCGCGGTCGGCGAGATGTTCGCGGCGGATAGCGGCCCGGCGTCCGGCAAGGCCATCGTCGGCCTGGCCCTCAAGGAGGGTCAGTACCCGGCCGGGCTCCAGATCGGAGACGTCGTCGCCGCCTACCGGGTCGGCGGCAACGGCGGCTCCTCCGGCGGCGGTTCGTCCGACTCCTCCTCGGCAGGCAGCAGCAGTTCCGTGATCGTCGAGCAGGCGCGCGTCAGCTATGTCCCGCCGAAGAAGAGCGACGACTTCGTCAGCAGCACCAACCTGGCCGTCACCCTGGCCGTGGACGGCGACAAGGCCGCCGCGCTCGCGCAGGCCGCGTCCAACGGCGAAGTGGCCCTCGTCCGCGTCCCCGGCACCGACTAAGAGGCGGAACCCACCCCATGGCGCTCATCGCTCTCGCCGCCGACAAGGGTTCCCCCGGCGTCACCACCGCGGCCGTCGCCCTCGCGGCGGTCTGGCCCCGGCGCGCGCTGCTCGCCGAGGCCGACCCGGCGGGCGGTGACCTGGTCTACCGCAGCGCCGCCGCGCACGGCGGACCGCTCAACCCGAACACCGGCATGCTGTCCATAGCCGCCACCGCCCGCCGGGGCCTGGTACCCGACCAACTCTGGGACCACGTACAGCCGTTGAGCGGCGGTCTCGAAGTGCTTGTCGGGCTCGGCAGCGCCGAGCAGGCCGCCGGTCTCGCCGGGCTCTGGCCCACGCTCGGGCACGCCTTCGCCTCCCTC
The DNA here is from genome assembly GCF_042873595.1 of Streptomyces sp. NPDC004629. NCBI lineage: Bacteria > Bacillati > Actinomycetota > Actinomycetes > Kitasatosporales > Streptomycetaceae > Streptomyces > Streptomyces sp. NPDC004629. The sequence continues at coordinate 57,410 of NZ_JBIALO010000021.1, forward strand.
GCCGACTCCCCGAACGCGCCCGCCGACGTCATCGCGGACTGCGGACGCATCAGCGGGGACACCCCGGCCGTGGAACTGTTCGCGCACGCGGCCCTCGTGCTGCTCGTCTCGCGCACCGAACCCGAGTCGCTGGCCCGCGTCCGGGACCGGGCCGCCGCCCTCTCCGCCAAGCTGCACGGCGGTCCGCGCGGCGCCGCGGCCCTCGCCACCCCGCTCATCGGGGTCGTCCTGATCGCCGACCCGAACAGCTCAGCGAAGATCGCCGGCCAGGTCAACGACATGCTGGTGCACGCCCAGACCGGCGCCCGGGTGGTCGGCACCCTCGCCAACGACCCCACCGGCGCCGACCAGTTGGCCGGCCGCAAGCGGGGCCGCCTCGACAAGTCCCTGCTGATCCGCTCCGCCCGCAAGGTGACCGCCGACCTGTACCAGCAGTACGGCGCCGCCTGGGCCGCCTCCGCGCAGGCCCACCAGTCCCAGCAGCCCCACCAGGCGCAGCGGCCCCAGCAGGGTCACGCGGGGGCCGGCCGATGACCGCTGTCGACCACCAGTTGGTCAAGCGGTTCCGGCAGGACGCCGGTGACCGCATCGCCGAACAGCGCCGTCTCGACCAGGTGGGCGGCGTCTCGCCGATGTCCGCGGAGGACGAACGGCAGTACGCGCGCGCGGTCATCGCCCAGATCCTGGAGGAGTACGCCCGCACCGAGATCAACGCGGGCCGTACACCCCTCGACGCCGAGACCGAGGAGCAGTACGCGGCCGCCGTGCACGCCGCGCTCTTCGGCGTGGGCAGGCTCCAGCCCCTGCTGGACGACCCCGACGTCGAGAACATCGACATCAACGGCTGCGACCAGGTCTTCGTCGGATACTCGGACGGGCGGGAGGTCAAGGGCGAGCCGGTCGCCGAGACCGACGAGGAACTGATCGAGCTGATCCAGGTGCTGGGCGCCTACTCCGGTCTGTCCTCCCGGCCCTTCGACTCCGCCAACCCGCAGCTCGACCTGCGGCTGCCCGACGGTTCCCGGCTCTCCGCCGTCATGGACGTCGCCCGGCGGCCCGCGCTGTCCATCCGGCGCGCCCGCATGGGCAAGGTGTTCATCTCGGACCTCGTCGGCAACGGCACCCTGGGCCCGGAGTTGGGGCACTTTCTCGCCTGTGCGGTCCGCGCCCGCAAGAACATCATGATCGCCGGGGCCACCAACGCGGGCAAGACGACTCTGCTGCGCGCCCTGGCCAACGAGATCCCGCCGAACGAGCGGCTCATCACCGTCGAACGCGCCCTGGAACTAGGGCTGGACACCTTCCCCGACCTGCACCCCAACGTGGTGGCGTTCGAGGAACGGCTGCCCAACTCCGAGGGTCAGGGCGCCATCAGCATGGCCGAACTGGTCCGCCGCTCGCTGCGTATGAACCCCTCCCGGGTGATAGTCGGCGAGGTGCTGGGCGACGAGATCGTCACCATGCTCAACGCGATGTCGCAGGGCAACGACGGTTCGCTGTCCACGATCCACGCCAACAGCTCCAGCGAGGTCTTCAACCGCATCTCCACGTACGCGTTGCAGGCATCCGAGCGGCTGCCCATCGAGGCCAGCCAGATGCTGATCGCGGGCGCGGTGAACTTCGTCGTCTTCATCCAGCGGCGCAACGACTACCAGAGCGGGGGCCGGCTCCAGCGCATGGTCACCTCCGTCCGCGAGGTCAACGGCGTCGACGGCCGCGTGCTGTCCAGCGAGGTGTTCGCCGAGACCCCCGACGGCCGGGTCGTACCGCACGCGCCCATAGCCTGCCTGGAGGACCTGATGGCCTACGGCTACCAGCCGCACGGGGCGTGGGGGTGACCATGACGCACTTCGCCGCCGACGCGGCCACGCACACGGCGCTCGGCTCGCTCGGCTCCACGGGCGGCCTCTTCTCCACCACCGTCCTGTACTCGATCGGCAGCGGCGTCGCCGTGGGCGGCGGACTCGCGCTGCTGATGCTCGCCGTGCGGGGCCTGCCCGCCAAGCCCGCGCACGAGAAGCAGAAGGCCGACGAGCGGTTCGCCGAGCTGCTCCGGTTCGCCGGACAGCGCGGCTCGCTCGCCGCCATCGCCGGCCTCGCCGTGCCGCTGCTGACCCGCTGGGCGGTGGCCGGACTCGCGGCCGGTGTCCTCGTCTTCTTCTGGGACCGCCTCTTCGGCGGTGCCGCGGAGGAACGGGCCGCCATGCGCCGGGTGGAGGCCCTTGCCTCCTGGACGGAGTCGCTGCGCGACACCATCGCGGGCGCGGTCGGTCTGGAGCAGGCGATCCCGGCGTCCGCGCGCGCCGCGGCCCCCGTCCTGCGCCCCCATCTCGACGCCCTCGTCGACCGGTTGCGCGCCCGCACCCCGCTGCCCGAGGCGCTTCAGCACCTCGCCGACGAGATCGACGACGCGTCCGCCGACATCATCGTGGCCGCGCTGATCCTCAACGCCCGGCTGCGCGGCCCCGGTCTGCGCCAGGTCCTCGGCGCGCTCGCCAAGTCGGCGCGCGAGGAGGTCGACATGCGCCAGCGCGTGATGGCGCAGCGCGCCTCCACCCGCCGCTCGGTGCAGATCGTGGTCGCGGTGTCCATCGCCTTCGTCCTCGGCCTCGCCATCTTCAACCGCGACTTCGTGTCCCCGTACGGCACCCCGGTCGGCCAGCTCGTACTCGCGGTCGTCTGCGCCTTGTTCGCCCTCGGCTTCTGGTGGCTGCGCAAGCTGTCCACGATCGAGACGCCCGAACGTTTCCTGGTCCGCGACGAGTCCTCGGTGCAGTTGGTACGGCCTCGCACCGCCGCCCCGAGCGGACAGCAGCCCCAACAGCCCCAGCAGTCCCCGCCGTTCCAGTCGTTCCCGTCGGAAGAAGGTGCACGCCGGTGAACCTGACGATGCCGATCGTGGTGGGCGTGGTCTTCGGACTGGGTGTCTACGCCCTCATCCGCGCCCTGATGCCGTCGAAGCGGAGCGCGGTCGCCCAGGTCGCCCGCATCGACGCGATGCGCGCGCGGGGCGCGGCGTACGAGTCGGCGCGGCAGACCAAGGACACCGGGCGCTTCGGCTCGCTGCGTGCCGAAATCGGCGCCCGCGTCTCCGAGTTCTATCTCCACCAGGGCTGGGAGCAGCGCTCGCTGCGCGCCGACCTCGCGGTCCTGGACCGCAGCTGGGAGAAGTTCCTGGCGACGAAGGTGCTGCTGGCCACGGCCGGGCTGTTCTTCGGGCCGTTCCTGTTCGCGGTGGTTTACACGCTGGGCTTCGGCCGCAGCCCGCTCATCCCGGTCTGGCTGGCCCTGCTGTGCGGGGCGCTGTTCTTCTTCCTGCCCGATCTGGAGGTACGACGGGACGCCGCCGAGAAGCGCCGGGACCTGCGGCGGGTGATCGGCGCCTACCTGGACCTGGTGTCGATGAGCCTGGCCGGCGGCCGGGGCCTGCCCGAGGCGCTGATGGCGGCGGCCGAGATCTCCGACGGCTGGGCCAACCGGCGCATCCGCAGCGCCCTGGCCGACGCCCGGATCACCGGTATCAGCCAGTGGCAGGCGCTCGGTCAACTCGGCGAGGAACTGGGCGTGGAGGAACTGAAGGACCTCTCGGCGTCGCTGGCGCTGGTCGCGGACGACGGCGCCAAGGTGCGCGAATCGCTCGCCTCCCGCGCCGAGACCATGCGGCACCGCGAACTCGCCGAGATCGAGGGCAGCGCGGGCGAGAAGTCGCAGTCGATGCTGGTGGCGCAACTGCTGCTGTGCGCCGGCTTCCTGGTGTTCCTGATCTTCCCTGCGGCCATGCGGGTGTTTCAGGTGTGAACCGAGCACGATGTACGCATCGTCCTACGATCCGTGATCCCAGGGCCGCCGCAGCCGCCCCAGCTTCCATCGCCCCACTGCCCGAAACGCCAGCCGAGTTGAGCTGAGTTGAGAGGACGACTCCCATGACCGAACGTACCGTCCGCACCGGAATCCCGGCGGTGGACTTCCTGGTCACCTTCCTACAGGCGCGCGTGCAGCGCGCCCGCTCCGACGAACTGGACCGCGGCGCATCCGCCGTCGAGTGGGTCATCATCTCCGCGGTCGTGGTGGCGATCGTCGGCGTGGTCGCCGCGATCATCAACGCCGCGCTGAGCGAGGGCGCGAACAAGGTCGGCGACTGCATCAAGGGCGCCGACGCGGGCAAGACCTGCTGACCGCACACACGCCGCGGGACGACGACGCAGGGACGATTCGACGCGGCCCGGGACGGGCCGAGCCGACTCGACACGCGCACGACGCACGACGCACGACGCACGACGACGGGGACGACGGGGGGTTGATGGTGGGCGTGGTCAGATGGGCGCGCCGCCGCGCGCGGGCCGCGCGCGGCGAGGCCGGTGACTCCGGCATGACCGCGATCGAGTTCGTGCTGCTCACTCCCGTCCTGTTCTTCATGATCTTCGCCACGGTGCAGTTCGCGTTGTACTTCTTCGCCGACCACGTGGCCCAGGCGGCGGCCCAGGCGGGCGCCCGCAAGGCCCGCGCCACGGCCGACGAGCAGCCGGGCGGCTGGCGGGGCGAGGCACGTGACGTCGTCGACTCCTACATCCGCCAACTCGGCCCGCAACTCGTGCTGGCACCGGACGTGAAGCTGCTCCAGCCCGAGCCGGACACGGTGGGCGTGGAGATCTCCGCGCGGGTGCCCACGGTGTTCCCCGGCCTCGACCTGACGGTGCACGCGCGGTCCTCCGGACCGGTGGAGCGATTCGTGCCGGAAGGGGGCAACTGAATGCCCGCTCCCCGCTTCCTCGCCGCCTTCAGACGATCGGCCGCAGGCGACCGCGGCCTGTCGACGGTCGAGGTCGTGATCCTGGCCCCGGTGATGATCCTGTTCGTCCTGGTCCTGGTGGCCTTCGGGCAACTCGTCGACGGGCGCGGAGCGTTGGACGGCGCCGCGCGCGACGCGGCGCGCGCCGGCTCGATCCAGAAGGACCACGCCACCGCCCTGGCCGAGGCCCGCAGGGCCGCCGAGGCGGACCTCGCCGACGTCTGCTCCGGGCCGGTGTCCGTCGTCCAGACCAGCCAGGGCTTCGAACCCGACACCATCTTCACGGTCGAGGTGAGCTGCCAGGTGCGGGGCCTGGCCATGCTGGGCCTGGACGTCCCGACCCGGCTGTCGGCGAGCTTCAGTTCCCCGCTGGACCCGTTCCGGAGGACGGCGTGAGGACAGTCGTACGTGCGTGGTGGTCCGCCCGCCGGTCGAGGCTGGACGACCGGGGCTCCGGCGCCGGCGCGGTCATCATCTTCACCCTTGTCTTCCTGTCCCTGTCGGCGTTCGTGATCGACGGCGGCCTGTCCGTCTCGAAGCGGGAACGCGCCGCCGACATCGCGGAACAGGCGGCCCGCTACGCCGCCCAGGACATAGACAAGGAAGCCCTCTACGACAACCAGGGCGGCCCCGCGCCGATCAACTACCAGAACTGCGACGCGCGGGTGAAGACCTTCGCCCGCGAGATGGACATGACCGGCCCCGACATCGCCGCGAGCCACTGCGTGACGGCCGACACCCAACAGGTCGAGGTCGAGGTGCAGTTGACCTACCAGCCGGTCTTCACGGGCATGTTCTACGGCGGAGACGTGGTCGTACACGGCCGCGCCCTGGCGGAGAACCGGGTGGGCTGAGGCGGCGGACGGCGGACTCGAAGGGCCGGGGACGGTGTGGGGACCGGGAAGGGCTGGGGCATGGCGGTCGCGAAGGGCGAGGGTGGCGCGTACGGACGGGGCGGCGGGCCACCGGCAACGGGTGCATATCGGGCATCCGGTGAACTGGGCCGCCTGAGCGCCCGGTTCGGGCACCATCACGGCTTCTACGGTGTCGGTCCCAGTCCATAGGATCTCTGTACGTTCCACCCGCCCCCGACCCACGCCTTCCACACACGACCCAGGACACCCGCCATGGCGCGACGCAGCACATCAAGCTCGACGGGAAGCCCGACGGGCCCGAGGAATCGGACACCGCAGCCGGTACGCGTGCGGCGCCGTACGTTCGGGGACTTCGTCAAGGCGTTCTTCGCGTTCATCGCCCTGCTCGTGCTCGTCGTCGGCGTCCCCGGCGCCCTCGCCGTCACCGCCGGGTGGCCGCTGCCGAGCGGGGCGCCGAAGCTGGAGTGGCTGCAACAGGAGATCACCGTCCAGACCTTCCTGAACGTGCTGACGGTGATCGTGTGGCTCGCCTGGGCCCAGTTCACCGCCTGCGTGCTCGTGGAGGCCAAGGCCGCGCTGTCCGGCGTGGGCCTGGCCGGACGCGTCCCCGGGGCCGGCCCCAGCCAGCTGCTCGCCCGCCAACTCGTCGCCGCGCTGCTGCTGGTCGGCGCCACCGCGGCCGGCCTCACCCCGGGCCTGGCGCAGCTGGGGCACAGCCCGGAGGGCAACCAGAAGGGTACGGTGGCCGCCGCCCAGCAGACCCCGGGACTCTTCGCCCAGCAGCAGGAACAGGCCGCCGGCACCGCCGCCGCCCTCGCCGAGCAGGCCGCGCACGCCGCCGCCCACGCGGACACCGGCGCCGCCTCCGCCAGGGACGGCGGGACCAAGTACTACCGGATCCAGCCGCCCGAGGGACGCCACCACGACTCCCTCTGGGAGATAGCGCAGCGACACCTCGGCGACGGCCGCCGGTACAAGGAGATCTACGAACTCAACAAGGACCGCGTCCAGCCCGACGGTTCGCGGCTGTCCGAGGCGAGCCTGATCCGGCCCGGCTGGATCATGGAAATGCCCGCCGACGCACGCGGCGGCGAGCTGGTCGAGATGCCCGACGCCCAGGTCTCCCCGGACGTCCAGCAGCAGATCCACGACTACGCCAGGACCGGGGACCAGGACCAGGGCCACGCCCAGCAGGGCGGCAGCGGCGACTCGAACGCCTCCCATGCCTCGCTGCCCGAGCAGCGGCCCGGCACGGACGCCGGCGCCGGGCAGGGGGAGACGCACGAGCGCGGGCAGCAGCACGCGAGCCCCGCCCAGAACGGCTCCGGCAGCCGCGCCGCCGAGGGCTTCGGCCTGCCCGAAGCCCTCATCGGCGCGCCCCTCCTCGCCGCCGGCCTGCTCGGCGCCGTCGGACGCCGGCGCCGACAGGCACTGTGGCAGTCGGCGCTCGGGGCCGTCGGCGGCCGGCGCGGCATGGAGCCGCCCACGCCGTCCGGCGACGCCCAGGACGCGCAGGACGCGCTGCTGGTCGGCGCCGACCCCGAGGGCGTACGGCTGCTCGACCGGTCGCTGCGCGGCCTGGCCGCCGGCCTCGCCGCCGAGTCGCGGGCCCTGCCCGTCGTCTACGCCGCCTGGCTGAGCAACGGCGACCTGCACCTCCAGCTCGCCCAGCCGACCGGGAAGCCGCCCGCGCCCTGGCAGCTCGGGCAGGACCAGACGTTCTGGATGCTCGCACGGGCCGACGCCGAACGGTACGAGGACGTGGACACCGCGGCGCCCTACCCGGGTCTCGTCAGCCTCGGCACCATGGACGACTCCCGGCTGCTGCTCAACCTGGAGGCGGTGCCCGGCATCGTCTCGCTCAGCGGACGCGAGGCCGACCGGGCCGCCGTGTTCGCCTCGGTCGCCGCCGAACTCGCCACCAACGGCTGGTCGGACCGCATGACCATCACCCTCGTCGGCTTCGGCGCGGACCTCACTCCGCTCGCCCCGAACCGGCTGCGCCACCTCGACGGCATCGACGCGCTCATCGAGACCATGGAGGCCGAGACCCGGCAGCGCCGCGGGGCATTGGGCGCCGCCGGGCACGACTCCGTCCTCACCGGCCGTACCGGGCCCGCCCAGCACACCCGTTGGGCGCCGCACCTGGTGCTGCTCGCCGCACAGCCCTCCGCCGAGGACGCGCTCAGGCTCGCCGAACTCGCCGCCGACGCCGGCCGCCTCGGCATCGGCTATCTGGTCGGCACCGAGACCGGCGAACTGCCCGGCGCTGCCTGGGAGATGGAGATCACGACCGAGGGCAGGCTGCTCGCTCCGCTGCTCGGCCTTGAGCTGGACGCCCAGATGCTGCCCGCCGTCCAGCAGCGCGCCGTCGTCGAGCTGTTCGTCGACGCCGATCCCGAGCACGATCCGGACGGCCCGGTCAACACCCCGCCGTTCCTCGTGGACATCAGCGAGCAGGGCCGGCCCGCGGTGTACGCCCGCCTCGTCGGACCGTACGAGATCATCGGCCTGGACACCCCGGACGGGGAGCGCAGCGCGCTGCTCCACGAGGCGCTGGCCCTGCTGCTCCTGCACCGCGAGGGCGTCCACCCGCGCGTGCTGGCCTCCGCGCTGTGGCCGCGCGGTGTCACCGAGGACGTGCGGGACGCGCTCGTCGAGCGGTTGCGCGGCTGGCTCGGCAGCGACCCGGACGGCACGGCACGCCTCGGCACCGACGCGACCGGCCGGCTCACGCTCGCCAAGTCCGTCGTCTCCGACCTGGACGTGCTGCGATCCCTCTATCACGAGGCCACGCAGGGCAAGGGCGTGGACAGCCGGGCCGTGCGCGGACGGCTGCTCACCGACGCGCTGGTCCTGGTCCGCGGGCCGCTGCTCGCGGACCGCCCCGAGGACCGCTACGGCTGGCTCACCCACGAGATCATCGACGCCCGACTGCCGCTGCTGGTCGCCGACATCGGGCTCGCGCTGTCCGCGTTCCACCTGGAGAAGGACCGCGCGGAGAAGGCGATCGAGGCGCTGGACGCGGCGCTGCGGACCGCGCCGTCCGACGAGCGGCTGTGGAACGAGCTGCTGCGCGCCACGCACGCCACCGGCGAACCCGCCCGGGTCCGTTCGCTCGCCGCCGACCTGCTCGCCCGCAGCGGCGCCCGCGGCCTGCCGCCGCGCACAGAAGCGCTCCTCGACGAACTGCTGCCGTCGTGGCGCGACGGCGTAGCCGCCGCGGGATGAGCGACTTCGCGACGATCGTCGCCGCCGCGCTGTGGGGCGCGGCGGCCGGTGCGCTGCTGCCGCGGGCCGCCTACCGCTTCTCCGCCCCGGCGGGCGAGCCATGGCGCCACCTCTGCCCGGCCGGCCACCCGGTACGGGGCTGGCTGGGCCCGGCCCACTGCGCCGCCTGCGCCCCACCCCCGGGAGCCCCGCGCCCCCGGCCCACCGAGGACACCCCTCCGCCCGAGAGACACGACACGGTCACGGAGGGCGCGGGCGCCGACGGTGCGGTCACCGAGGGCGCGGGCGCCGACGGTGCGGGCGCGAAGGGCGCGGGCACGGACGGTGCGGGCGCGGAGGGCGTGGGCGCGGACGGTGCGGGCGCGAAGGGCGCGGGCACGGACAATGCGGGCGCGGAGGGGACGGGCACGGACGGTGCGGGCGCGAAGGGCGCGGGCGCGGAGGGCGTGGGCACGGAAGGTAAGGGCGCCGACGGTCCGTACCCGGGCCGTCCGGCCGCGAACGGCCCCGACACGGGCAGTGATGGGGCTTCGGAGGGGCGGAGTTTGTGGGGCGTCGGCGCTGCGTGCCGGTACGGCCCCCGTGTCGCCGCGCTCGCCGCCGTCACCGCGTTGCTCTGCGCCGGCCTCGCCGCCGCCACCGGCACCCGTCCCGAACTCGGCGTCTGGCTGCTGCTCGCGCCCCTCGGGGTGCTGCTCGCGGTCGTGGACTTCCGGGTGCGGCGGCTGCCGGACCCGCTGACCCTGCCGCTGGCCGCCGCGGCGCTCGGCCTGCTCGCCCTGGCGGCCCTCGTGCCCGAGCACGCCGGCCACTGGCTCACCGCGCTCTACGGCGCCCTCGCCCTCGGCGGCGGTTACTTCGTGCTGTTCCTGATCAACCCCGGCGGCATGGGCTTCGGCGATGTGAAGCTGGCCCTCGGGGCGGGCGCGGCGCTCGGCTGGTACGGCTGGCCGACCCTGATGCTCGGCACCTTCGCCGGCTTCCTGTTCGGAGCGGTGTACGCCGCCGCCCTCGTGGCCGGCCGACGGGCGGACCGCAAGACGGCGATCCCGTTCGGACCGTTCCTGATCGCCGGGGCGTACGCGGGCGTGCTGATCGGCGCGTACGCGGCCTGAAGCCGGGCCGGTGAGGGGCCTGGCGTAGGCTGGTTCGGTCCGCCCGCCCGTCTTCCACCACCACTCTTGTACCGAGCGCTTCGCGCGCACCTTTTGATTTCCTTGACGAAAGGGACGCCCCGGTGACCGAGAAGGCCGACCTCCAGTCCGTCCTCGACCGTGCGGCCGCCGGGGGGCGGATCACCCCCGAGGAAGCGCTCGACCTCTACCGCGACGCCCCGCTGCACGCGCTGGGCGCCGCCGCGGACGCGGTACGCCGGCGCACGTACGCGGGCATCGAGCACATCGCGACGTACATCATCGAGCGCAACATCAACTACACCAACGTCTGCGTGACCGCGTGCAAGTTCTGTGCCTTCTACGCCGCCCCCAAGGACACCGCCAAGGGCTGGACCCGCGACCTCGACGACATCCTGCGGCGCTGCGCCGAGACCGTCGAACTGGGCGGCACGCAGATCATGTTCCAGGGCGGGCACCACCCCGACTACGGCGTCGAGTACTACGAGAAGCACTTCAGTGCCATCAAGGAGGCGTTCCCCCAGCTGGTGATCCACTCGCTGGGCGCCTCGGAGGTCGAGCACATGGCCCGGATCTCCGGGGTGACGGTCGAGGAGGCCATCACCCGGATCCACGAGGCGGGCCTCGACTCCTTCGCGGGCGCGGGCGCCGAACTGCTGCCGGAGCGGCCGCGCAAGGCCATCGCGCCGCTGAAGGAGAGCGGCGAGCGCTGGCTGGAGATCATGGAGACCGCGCACCGGCTGGGCGTGGAGTCCACGTCGACCATGCTGATGGGCACGGGCGAGACCAACGCCGAGCGGATCGAGCACCTGCGGATGATCCGGGACGTGCAGGACCGCACGGGCGGCTTCAGGGCCTTCATCCCGTACACCTACCAGCCCGAGAACAACCACCTGAAGGGCCGCACCCAGGCCACGCTCTTCGAGTACCTGCGGATGATCGCGATCGCCCGCGTCTTCCTCGACAACGTCCGGCACATCCAGGGGTCCTGGCTGACCACCGGCAAGGAGGTCGGCCAGCTGTCTCTGCACTACGGCGCCGACGACCTCGGCTCGATCATGCTGGAGGAGAACGTGGTCTCCTCCGCGGGCGCCAAGCACCGTTCCAACCGGCTGGAGATCATCGACCTGATCCGCAGGGCGGGCCGGGTCCCGGCGCAGCGCGCGACGACGTACGAGCACCTCGTCGTGCACGACGACCCGGCGAACGACCCCGTGGACGAGCGGGTGATGTCGCACATCTCGTCCACGGCCATCGAGGGCGGCACGGCCCACCCCGAACTGAAGCTGCTCGCGTCCAACTGACCGGGCGGGGGAGCTAGGTGGAGACCATCCACGCGGCCGACCGGGTGTATGTGACCTGGGAGTCGGCGCCGGTCGAGAACGGTGCCGTCGTGGTGGGGAACGACCGTATCGGCGCGGTGGGGACCTTCGAGGACCTGCGGGAGCGGTACCCGGGCGCGCGGGTGCGCAGATGGCCCGGCGTGCTGGGTCCTGCCCGCGTCCATGAGGGACCGCTCCCGGACGCGCCGAGCCCGCGCGAACGTGTCCACGCGGTGCTGAAGCTCGGCGCGGTGGCGGTCCTGGCGGAGCACGTCGACTCGCCCGAACTGCGTGCCGCCGCCGAGCGGAACGACGTGGCGGTGCTGCCGAGTCCCGGGCCGACCGCGGTCCGTCCGACGGGGCGCGCCGATCTGGCCGTCCTGGACGACACCGGCGCCTGTATCGCGACGGTCTGCGCGGGCCGCCTCGTGCACCGCAGGCGCTGAGCGAGCGTCCGGTCGGTCGCCGAGGCGCCGGTCGCCGGTCGTCGAGGCGTCGGTCGTCGGCCGCCGGGAGGGTGGTCCGCGGCCGGGTTCAGCCCGCGAACGCCGTCGCGAAGGCTCCCGTTCGCTGGGGCACGCCGCTGCAGTTCGCCGCCGCCTCCTGCTGCGCCGCCGTCTCGTCCTCGCACTGCCGGTCGCGGAACGTCGCCCACATCGACACCCAGGCCATCTCCTTCTCCTCCGCGAACGAACGCACCTGTGCCGCGTCGGAGAGCGTGAACGTCTCGCCGGAGACGTCGTTGACGCCGATCATCGAGGTCACGGCCAGGCCCCGCCAGGCGCCCGCGTCGGTCAGGCCGAAGACCTTCTTCAGCTGAGTGTGCGCGGCCTTCGCGGAGGCGAGGGCGTAGCCGCCCATGTCGCCCGTGAACGACTCGCCGTAGTTCATGGTCATGATGTTGACGGTCGACACCTGGACGTCGTGCGTGTTCGCGGACTCCAGCAGGGCGAGGCCCTCGGAGTCGAGCCCGGACGGCATCACCGGCAGGGTGAAGGAGACCTTCAGTCCGGCGCGTTCCTTCTGCAACAGCGCGATCGCCGCCGAGCGCAGGGCGACCGAGGCGGAGTCGGCGAGCGTGTCGCCCTCGATGTCGAAGTCGGCCTGGTCGGCACCGGCCGCGTCCAGCGCCGCCCCGTAGGCCGCCGCCAGTTCGGACGCACTGGCGCAGGTCCGTGCGAGTTCCGTCCCGGACGCCCCGCCGAAGGAGACCCGGACCCTCGCGCCGTCCCGCTTCAGCCGGGCTTTGCGCCGCCTACGCCTTCTGGCTGGACCGGGAGAAGTACCGCTACCTGCTGATGATGCCGCTGCAGCAACTGGCCTACCGGCAGCTGATGTACCTCGTCCTCATCCACTCCTGCGTCACCGCCCTCACCGGCGGCCGGCTGCGCTGGCAGAAGCTGAAGCGGACCGGCGAGGCCGGCACCACGGCGGGGGTGGGCTGAGTGGGCGCGCACAGCAAGGGCGGAACCCGGTCGCCGTGGCCGGCCGCGGCGCCGGTCCCGGTGCCCGATGCCGGCCCGGTGTCCGATGCCGGCCCGGTGTCCGATGCCGGCCCGGTGTCCGATGCAGGCCCGGTGTCCGATGCCGGCCCGGGGCCCGGCCGGCCGCCGCGGACGGTGCCCTCCCGGCCGCGGACGGCCCAACGGGACCGGTACTTCGACACCCTGCGCGCGGTCGCCCTCGTCCGCGTCGTCACGTACCACACCTTCGGCTGGGCCTGGTGCGGCATGGTCTTCCCGTCCATGGGGATCATGTTCGCCCTGGCCGGCACCCTGATGGCCAGGTCCCTGGAGCGGCCCGCGCGCACGGTGCTGGCAAGCCGGCTGTGCAGACTCCTCCCACCGTTCTGGTTCTGGGGCTTCGTCGTCGTCCTCGCGATGCTGGTGCACGGCTGGATGCCGGGCCGCCAGATCGTCTACTGGATCGTGCCGCTCGGCGATCCCCCGGGCGACGCCTGGGCCGAGCAGGTCTGGGAGGTCCTCTGGTACCTGCGGACGTACCTCTGGTTCGTGCTGCTCTCCCCGGCCCTGCTGTGGCTGTTCCGCAGGGCGCCGGTCCCGGTCCTGCTGCTGTCCCTCGCGCCCGTCTCGGTACTGACCTTCCTCTGGTCGCCCCCGGACGACCGGCTGGGCAGCGCCCTGTGGGACCTGTCGACGTACCTGTTCTGCTGGATCCTGGGCTTCGCCCACCGCGACGGGGTGCTTCGGCGGATCCAAGCGGCCGCCGTCGTCACCTTCTCGCTCGCCGCGCTCGGCTACGGCGGCTGGTACGCCCTCGCGCACCGGGCCGAGTTCGGCACGTACGACCTGGACGAGATCCCGCTGGCGCAGGCGTACTGGTCGGCCGGCTTCGGCACGCTGCTGATGTGGGCGAAGGCGTACTTCCGGATCGACTTCGCGCAGCTTGCCCGGCTGCCCCGGACCGACCGGATCGTGACGGTCTGCAACGCCCGCGCGGTGACGATCTACCTCTGGCACGAGATCGCGCTCGTCCTCGCCGTGCCGCTGATCGACCGGTTCTGGGACGTGCCCGCCTTCGAGAGGTATCTGCCGCTGGACAGCCAGTGGTTCATGTTCGGCATCGGCTGGATCCTGATCGCGGTCTTCGTCCTGCTGTGCGGCTGGGTGGAGGACCTGGCGGCCCGAAAGCGGCCGAGGCTGCTGCCGTGACGACGCCGAGGGCGCCGCGCGGACGGCACACCCCCTGCTGCCACAATGGGCGGGTGACCCGCGCATCCCTGGACAAGCAGCCGCACGAAGTCGCCTCGATGTTCGACGTCGTGGCGGAACGGTACGACCTGACCAACGACGTCCTGTCGCTCGGCCAGGACCGGCGCTGGCGCAAGGAGGTCGCGAGCGCGGTCGACGCGCGCCCCGCGCAGAAGGTCCTGGACCTCGCGGCGGGCACGGCCACCTCGTCGCTGCCCTTCACCCGGACCGGCGCCTACGTCGTCCCCTGCGACTTCTCCCTCGGCATGCTCCAGGTCGGCAAGAAACGCCACGCCTGGCTGCCCTTCACCGCGGGCGACGCGACGCGGCTGCCGTTCAGGGACGACACGTTCGACGCCGTGACCATCTCCTTCGGGCTGCGCAACGTGCAGGACACGGACGCCGCGCTGCGCGAGATGTACCGGGTGACCCGGCCCGGTGGGCGCGTCGTGATCTGTGAGTTCTCGCATCCCACGTGGGCGCCCTTCCGTACCGTCTACACCGAGTACCTGATGCGCGCGCTGCCGCCGGTGGCGCGGGCGGTCTCCTCCAGCCCGGACGCCTACGTCTACCTCGCCGAGTCCATCCGTGCCTGGCCCGACCAGGCCGGACTGGCCGAGCGGCTGCGCCGTGCGGGCTGGTCGAAGGTGGCCTGGCGCAACCTCACCGGCGGCGTGGTGGCCCTGCACCGGGGCTTCAAGGAGTCCTGACCCCGCACCGGGGCTTCACGGAGTCCTGACCCGCACCGGGGCTTCAAGGAGTCCTGACCCCGCACCGTCCGCTACCGGTTGGTCATCTCGAAGGCGCCGCCCGGTTCGTCCAGTTCCCGTTGCAACCCGCCCGCGGGCGGTCTCGGGATGCGTGGCTCGCGGACGCCTCCGCCGCCGTCGCCCTCGCCGAAGTCGAACCACACGTACACCATCGACTCCCGCGGCACCTCGGCACCGGGCTGCGGGTACTGGCGGACCACGTAGTCGACGACCGTGCGGTGGAAATCGGGCCGGTCCGGCGCATTGAGGAACAGGCCCTGTGCCCGGGCCCGCTCGCGCGCGTCCACGGCCATCAGACCGATGAGGCGCGGGACGCGCACTTCGGGTGTTTTGGGTGTTATGTGCACAGATGTCACCCCCAGCGGTACTCGAAGGGTAACTCCGGCGCAGGGCGCCCGGAAGCGCCAGGTGTCTTTCTGTGACAGACGACTACCGTGCGTCACGGATCAAGGTCCGTCATGGATCAAGGTCCGTTACGGATCAAGGGGGAAGCGGCCGGTTCACGGGGCAGCCCTCGGCCGGGTGATCAGCGCCGCTGAATAGACTGCCCATGTCCAGTGCCGGTCGGCACGCACCGTACGAACCTTGGGGAGACCCCGCCGTGACCGAGCCCCTCTCCGACAACACCGCCGATGTGATCGTCGTCGGCGCGGGGCCAGCCGGCTCCACGACCGCGTACCACCTCGCCAGGGCCGGACTCGACGTACTCCTGCTGGAGAAGACCGAGTTCCCGCGGGAGAAGGTCTGCGGCGACGGCCTCACCCCGCGCGCCGTCAAGCAACTCGTGTCGATGGGCATCGACATCTCCGAGGAGGCCGGCTGGCTGCGCAACAAGGGCCTGAGGATCATCGGCGGCGGGGTCCGCCTCCAGATGGACTGGCCGGACCTCGCCTCCTTCCCGGACTACGGACTGGTCCGCAAACGCGACGACTTCGACGAGCAGCTGGCCCGCCAGGCGCAGAAGGCGGGCGCCCGGCTGTACGAGCGCTGCAACGTCTCCGGCCCGATCGTCGACGACCGCACCGGCCGCATCACCGGTGTGACGGCCAAGCTCGGCGAGGAGAAACGGGAGGTCACCTTCCACGCGCCCCTGGTGGTCGCCGCAGACGGCAACTCCACCCGTCTCTCCCTCGCGATGGGACTGCACCGCCGCGAGGACCGCCCGATGGGCGTCGCGGTCCGTACGTACTTCACCTCCCCGCGTCACGACGACGACTACCTGGAGTCCTGGCTGGAGCTGTGGGACCGGCGCGGCCCGCAGGACCGGCTGCTGCCCGGCTACGGCTGGATCTTCGGCATGGGCGACGGCACCTCCAACGTCGGCCTTGGCGTGCTCAACACCTCCGCCTCCTTCAAGGACCTGGACTGGCGCGAGATCCTCAAGGCCTGGTGCGCGTCCATGCCGGAGGACTGGGGCTACACCCCGGAGAACATGACCGGCCCGATCCGTGGCGCCGCGCTCCCCATGGCCTTCAACCGCCAGCCGCACTACACCAAGGGCCTGCTGCTCGTCGGCGACGCCGGCGGCCTGGTGAACCCGTTCAACGGCGAGGGCATCGCCTACGCCATGGAATCCGGCCAGATCGCCGCCGAGGTCATCGCCCAGGCGCACGCCCGGGCCACGCCGGGCCAGCGCGAACTGGCCCTCCAGCGCTACCCGCGCGTCCTCAAGGACACCTACGGCGGCTACTACACGCTGGGCCGCGCCTTCGTGAAGCTCATCGGCAACCCCAAGGTCATGCAGATCGCCACCCAGCGCGGCCTGACCCACCCGGTCCTGATGAGGTTCGCCCTGAAGCTCCTCGCCAACCTCACCGACCCGACCGGCGGCGACGCGATGGACCGAATCATCAACGGCCTGACCAAGGTGACCCCAAGAGCCTGACCCGGAGCCCCGGCCTTGACCAGGTCACCGCCCGGCTCGTGCGGTGCCCTAGGGCCTGATCGGGTCGCCGACCGGCTCGTGCGGCCCCGAGGGCTGACCGAGGCGCCGTCGACCCCTGTGGGCCCGCCCCGGCTCGTGCGGGCCCCGAGGGTCTGCCCGGGGCCCCGGCCGGCTCGTCCGTGCACCGAGGGTCCGCTCCTGGGGCGCCGTCGATGCACGAGGGCCCGGCTTGCCCATGTAGGCCGGCCGACCCGTGCCCCGCCGTTCGAGCGGGGTGAGCAGGTTCGCTGCGGTTCGGGCAGCGCCCCGAAGGGGCGCGGGGAACTGCGCGACCGGCCACGTCGGCGCCGCAGTCGACGGACGGCGCGGTAGGGCCCTTCGCGGGGCGGGGGTCGGCTTGCTTGTGTAGGCGGTCCGGCTCGTGGGGCCGTGGGCTGGCTCGCGAGCGGGCGAGCAGGTTCGCTGCGGTTCGGGCAGCGCCCCAAAGGGGCGCGGGGAACTGCGCGACCGGCCACGTCGGCGCCGCAGTCGACGGACGGCGTGGTCGGGCCCTTCGCGGGGCGGGGGTCGGCTTGCTTGTGTAGGCGGTCCGGCTCGTGGGGCCGTGGGCTGGCTCGCGAGCGGGCGAGCAGGTTCGCCGCGGTTCGGGCAGCGCCCCGAAGGGGCGCGGGGAACTGCGCGACCGGCCACGTCGGCGCCGCAGCCGACCGACGACGCAGCACGGCCCCCGCGGAGCGCTCGCGCTCGCGCTCGCGGTCAGATCGTGAACGCCGCCGTGCGGGCGGTCCGCCGGGCGAACACCTCCGCCCGGCGGTCCGCCACCTGCCGCAGCGCCTCCTTGCGGTCCCGCTGGGAGAGCCGGTCCAGATACAGCCGCCCGTTCACATGGTCGGTCTCGTGGGCGAGGCAGCGCGCGAAGTACCCCGTGCCCTCGATGACGAGCGGCCGGCCGTCCCGGTCCAGGCCGCGCACCACGGCCCGGTCCGGGCGCGGCACCTCCATCACGGCGCCCGGCACGGACAGACAGCCCTCGTCCCCGTCGAGCAGCCGCCGGCCGGCCGGGTCGATGCCGTCCAGCACGGGGTTGACGATGTGCCCGACATGCCGGACCCCGTCGTCGTCGGGGCAGTCGTAGACGAACAGTCTGAGGCCGACGCCGACTTGGTTGGCCGCCAGTCCGGCGCCCTCGGCGACGTACATCGTCAGGAACATGTCGGCGATGAGCGCGGCGAGGTCGGGCCCGAACTCGGTGACGTCCCGGCAGGGCCTGTGCAGGACCTCCTCGCCGACCTCGGTGATCCGTCGGACCACACCCCGCCCGGCCTCGGGCGCGAGCCGCGGATACGAGTCGACGGGCCTGCCCTGGACGAAGACGCTCGGCATCTGCTGCCTCCCTGTGTTTGTGAGGATGCTGTGGGTGACGGGACTTCGGGGTTCCGGCCTGCCGGGCCCCTGCCTACCCTCCGGTTCTCATGACAACAGAACACGCCCAGCACTCCCAGGAGCACGTCGGACACTCCCGCAGACGCTTCCTGGCCGCCGCGGGCGGGGTGGCGGCCGGGGGAGCGGCCGCCACCCTGGGCACGGCGGGACGCGCCGCCGCGGCCCCCGGCACCGCAGGCAAGCGTGTCGCCGTCCTGGGCGGCGGCGTCTCGGGTCTCAGCGCCGCCCACGAGCTGGCCGAACGCGGCTACGCCGTCACCGTCTACGAGTACTACGACGCCCTCGGCGGCAAGGCCCGCTCGATGGACGTCCCCGGCACGGGTACCGGCGGCCGCAGACCGCTCCCCGGTGAGCACGGCTTCCGGTTCTTCCCCGGTTTCTACCGGAACCTGCCGGACACGATGCGCCGCATCCCCTTCCCCGGCAACGCGGGCGGAGTCCGCGACAACCTCCGCGGCGGCACGGAGGCGCTGTTCGCGCGCGGAGCCGGCCGCCCCGATCTCCACTTCCCGCTGCGCCGGGCCACCACCCCGCCCGCGCCGGGCGACCTCACCCCCTCCTGGATCCGCGACCAGATCCTGTCCGTCCTCGACCTCGGCACCCGCCTGCCCGCCCACGAGGCCGCCTACTTCGCCGGCCGCCTCCTCGTCCACCTCACGAGCTGCGACGCCCGCCGCGAGGGCCAGTGGGAGAAGGTCGCGTGGTGGGACTTCATCCGGTCCGGCGAGATGAGCCGCGAGTACCAGGTCCTCCTCGGCATCGGCCAGACCCGCAACCTGGTCGCCACCCGCGCCGAGATCGCCTCCACCCGCACGGTCGGCCGGGTCATCATCGAGGCCCTGCTGCTGTGGGGCCTGCTGGGCCGGGGCATGGACGGCGACGCCGACGTCGACCGCGTCCTCAACGCCCCCACGAGCGAGGCGTGGATCGATCCCTGGGAGACGTATCTGCGCTCCCGGGGAGTCGAGTTCGTGCTCGGCACCGAGGTGCGCGAGGTGGTCCACGAGGGCGGCCGGGTGACGGGGGTGCGCCTGCGCGCGCGTGAGGGCGGCGCGGAGCGCACCGCCACCGCCGACCACTACGTCTCCGCGCTCCCCGTCGAACACGCCCGCGCGACCTGGGGACGGGCCCTGCGCGCCGCCGACCCCCAGCTGGGCCGGTGCGACGCGCTGAAGACGGACTGGATGACCGGCGTCATGTTCTATCTGCGCACCCCGACGCCCGTCGTGCACGGGCACATCAACTGCATGGACTCGCCCTGGGCGGTGACCGCCGTCGGGCAGGCACAGTTCTGGGACGGGCGGGACTTCGCGCGTGACTACGGGGACGGGCAGGCCCACGACTGTCTTTCGGCCATCGTCTCGGAGTGGGACAAGCCCGGCATCCTGTACGGCAAGACGGCCCGTGAGTGCACCCGGGAGGAGATCGTCGCCGAGCTGTGGGCGCAGCTGAAGGACGGGCTGAACGACTCGGGCAAGACCACGCTCACGGACGAGGACCGGCTCGGCTGGTTCATGGACCCCGCGGTGTCGGGGCTCGGCGGCCCCGATCCGCAGAACCGCGAGCAGCTGCTCATCCATCCCACGGGCACGCTCTACAACCGCCCGTCGGCGAAGACCGCCGTGCCGAACTTCTTCCTCGCCGGGGACTACGTCCGCACGGATGTGGACCTGGCGACGATGGAGGGCGCCAACGAGTCGGCGCGACGGGCCGTCAACGCACTCCTGGATGCGGACAATTCGGACGCGGAACGCTGTCGGCTGTGGGAGCTGTTCCGTCCGCCGGAGCTGGAACCCCTCAAACGCCTCGACGAGGTGCGCTACCGGCTCGGCCTGCCCAACACCTTCGACCTGGGATGAGGCGGGAAGGGCCGCAGTCCCCGAGCGGCTGCGGCCCTCCCGGAAGCGGGCGTGGTCAGAGCACCCGTACCGCGCCGGACGGCGGGTCGTACGACAGCGGCCTCTCGACGACGCCCGTGGAGGGGTTCTGCGCGCCGACGAACATGCCGTCCCCGACGTACACCCCCACGTGGTAGGCGCTGCCCGCGCCGCCCCAGTACAGGATGTCGCCCGGCTGGAGGTTGCTCAGCGAGACCTGGGTGCCCGCGGTCGACTGGTCCTGGGAGACACGCGGCAGGCTGATGCCGACCTGCTTGAAGGCGGTCTGCACGAGCCCGGAGCAGTCGTAGGCGGACGGGCCGGTGGCGCCGGAGACATACGCCTTGCCGACCTGGGCCTTCACGAACGAGACGACCGCAGCGGCCGAACCGGTCGCCGTGGAACTGCCGGTGGAGACGCTCGCGGAGGCGCCCGAGCCGGAGTCGGAGGTGGAGGTGGAGGCGCTCAGCGTGGTGCGCTCGGCGGTGCGTGAGGCGCGCTCGGCGGCGGCCTCGCGGGCGGCCTCCTCGGCCTTCTTCTTCTTTGCCTCGGCCTTCTTCTTGGCGTCGGCAAGGTCCGCCTTGGCCTGCTTCGCGGCCTTTGCGGCGGCCGCGTCGCGCTCGGCCTGGAGCTGGTAGTTCGCGGCGGCCTGCTGTGTGACCTCCGCGGACTGGGCGACCTGGACGGCCATGTCGGCGGTCAGGGTGGGCAGTTCGAGGGTCTGCGTCACGGGTTCGGCTGCGTTCGCCGAACCGGACGCACCGGCGACTGCCAGGGTGCCGAGGACGCCACCGGCAACTCCGGCCCGCATCGCCATTTTCGAAGCGCTGCGGCGGGGCTTCCGGTGGCTGGGTATGTGAGCGGTGTGGGACATGGGAACAAGCGGTACCAGGGGCTCCTTCATATCTTCAAGAAACGTGTGCTCTGCCACAGTTGCTCAATCGCGACGGCGAATCCCAGGCGTGTCACTCTTTATTGACGCCGTAACGGACATTGCGGACGCAGGTGATCAAGCCCGTGATCATGGGCTTTCGTCAATACGCCCGAATTGCCCCGCACCTACCATCCGTTGAGGCCCAGGCCAAGCTCCGCCCTCAGGCGGCTCTCATCGATGTGGCAGAGGTCACGGAACGGTTACCGTCGCGGTCGCGTCCGGTGTCCGGTTTGCGCCCTGTCGACTTCGTGAACGCGTGCACGCGTCCACATCCCGTCCCGCGCCTCCCTCTGATGTGTGAACGCGCTCCACTATCAGGACGTCCGGTCCAGCACCAATTTGCATGCAAGGGAAGTCTCTTGATATGGAGACGCCCCCTCTCGCCTGGGATGACGAGCGGAAATATCACCTCTGGTGATCACTCGGACGCTTCGCGTGCGAAGATCACCGCTCATCCGACTTCATGATCCTTCGTCAGGTGGTGGAGATCACAAAGCTCATGCAATACCCCGTGTCGCAGATCACAGAGTGGCGGGCATAAGATGCGAGGCAGTTGGGCTTGTGACCTGCTTCACATGTTCTCGATCTTCGCCCTGGACTAGCGGGGTTCGTGGGACCGGTGGGGCGGATGTGAGCCCGATGCCAACCGCCAGCAGTCAGTGCCGACTGAGAGGAGCGAGGAGCGGTGAACGCGTATGCGCCCATCCTCGTACTGGGAGCCCTCGGGGCAGGCTTTGCGATCTTCTCCGTGGTCATGGCCACGCTGATCGGGCCCAAGCGGTACAACCGCGCCAAGATCGAAGCCTACGAGTGCGGCATCGAGCCGACCCCCACGCCGGCCGGCGGCGGGCGCTTCCCGATCAAGTACTACCTGACGGCGATGCTCTTCATCGTCTTCGACATCGAGATCGTCTTCCTCTACCCCTGGGCCGTCACCTTCGACGCCCTGGGTGTTTTCGGGCTCGTGGAGATGCTGCTCTTCGTGCTCACCGTCTTCGTCGCGTACGCGTACGTATGGCGGCGCGGCGGCCTGGAATGGGACTGAGGGGCCTTAGGACATGGGACTCGAAGAAAAGCTGCCGAGCGGATTCCTGCTGACCACCGTCGAGCAGGCCGCGGGCTGGGTGCGTAAGTCGTCCGTCTTCCCTGCGACGTTCGGCCTCGCCTGCTGTGCCATCGAGATGATGACGACCGGCGCCGGCCGCTACGACCTGGCGCGCTTCGGCATGGAGGTCTTCCGCGGCTCACCGCGCCAGGCGGACCTCATGATCGTCGCGGGTCGGGTCAGCCAGAAGATGGCGCCGGTGCTGCGTCAGGTCTACGACCAGATGCCCAACCCGAAGTGGGTGATCTCCATGGGCGTCTGCGCCTCCTCGGGCGGCATGTTCAACAACTACGCGATCGTCCAGGGCGTCGACCACATCGTCCCCGTCGACATCTATCTCCCCGGCTGCCCGCCCCGGCCCGAGATGCTGATGGACGCGATCCTCAAGCTCCACCGGAAGATCCAGTCCTCCAAGCTGGGCGTGAACGCCGAGGAAGCGGCCCGCGAGGCGGAGGAAGCGGCGCTCAAGGCCCTGCCCACGATCGAGATGAAGGGGCTGCTGCGATGAGCGACGCGAACGGCACCGGCGGCGCGAACGGCGTGAACCCCGAGAAGGACCTCGCCGCCTCCAACCTCCCCGGCCGTCGCGGCGAGGGCGGTGAGGAGATCCGCGTCCAGCGCGGCATGTTCGGCGCCAACAACGGCGGTGACACCTCCGGCTACGGCGGCCTGGTGCGTTCGGTCCGACTCCCGGGACCGGCCGCCCGCCCCTACGGCGGCTGGTTCGACGAGGTCGCCGACGAACTCGAAGGAGCCCTGGAGGAGCAGGGACTCGTCCCGGACAACGCCATCGAGAAGACGGTCGTGGACCGGGGCGAGCTGACCTTCCACATCGAGCGCGAGCACCTGGTCCGGGTCGCCCGCACCCTGCGCGACGACCCGGCCCTGCGCTTCGAGCTGTGCACCGGCGTCAGCGGCGTCCACTACCCGCACGACAAGGGCCGCGAGCTGCACGCCGTCTACCACCTGCGCTCGCTCACCCACAACCGGCTGATCCGCCTCGAAGTCAGCGCCCCGGACAGCGAGCCGCACATCCCGTCGCTCGTCGCCGTCTACCCGACCAACGACTGGCACGAGCGCGAGACCTACGACTTCTTCGGCATCGTCTTCGACGGTCATCCGGCCCTGACCCGGATCATGATGCCGGACGACTGGCAGGGCCATCCGCAGCGCAAGGACTACCCCCTCGGCGGCATTCCCGTCGAGTACAAGGGCGCCCAGATCCCGGCTCCGGACCAGCGGAGGTCTTACTCGTGAGCACGCAGTCAGCATCCGCGGCGTCGGCGGCTTCGGCGCGTGAGACCACCGAGGGCACCGTATATACGGTCACCGGTGGCGACTGGGACGAGGTCGTCCAGACGGCGGCCCGCGCCGACGACGAACGCATCGTCGTCAACATGGGACCCCAGCACCCCTCCACCCACGGAGTGCTCCGGCTCATCCTGGAGATCGAGGGCGAGACGGTCACCGAGGCCCGCTGCGGCATCGGCTACCTGCACACCGGCATCGAGAAGAACCTCGAATACCGGACGTGGACACAGGGCACCACGTTCGTGACGCGCATGGACTACCTGACGTCCTTCTTCAACGAGACCGCCTACTGCCTCGCCGTCGAGAAGCTCCTCGGCATCGAGGACGACATCACCGAGCGGGCCAAGATCATCCGAGTGCTCCTGATGGAGCTGAACCGGATGTCCTCCCACCTGGTGTGCATCGCCACCGGCGGCATGGAGCTGGGCGCCACCACGATCATGATCTACGGCTTCCGTGACCGTGAAATGATCCTCGACATCTACGAGCTCATCACGGGCCTGAGGATGAACCACGCGTACATCCGGCCCGGCGGACTCGCCCAGGACCTGCCGCCCGGCGCGGTGGACCAGATCCGCGAGTTCGTGAAGAAGATGAAGAAGAACCTCCCGGAGTACGACAAGCTCGCCACCGGGAACCCCATCTTCAAGGGCCGCATGCAGGACATCGGCCACCTCGACCTGGCCGGCTGCATGGCCCTCGGCGCCACCGGCCCGATCCTGCGCTCCACCGGCCTGCCGCACGACCTGCGCAAGGCGCAGCCGTACTGCGACTACGAGACGTACGAATTCGACGTCCCGACCGCCGACAGCTGCGACGCCTACGGGCGCTTCCTGGTCCGCCTTGAGGAGATGCGCCAGTCGCTCAGGATCGTGGAGCAGTGCCTGGACCGGCTCCAGCCGGGACCGGTCATGGTCGCCGACAAGAAGATCGCCTGGCCCGCCCAGCTCGCCCTGGGACCGGACGGGCTCGGCAACTCCCTCGACCACATCAAGAAGATCATGGGCACCTCCATGGAGGCTCTGATCCACCACTTCAAGCTCGTCACGGAGGGCTTCCGCGTCCCGCCGGGACAGACGTACGCGGCGGTCGAGTCGCCCAAGGGCGAGCTCGGGGTGCACGCCGTCTCCGATGGCGGCACTCGCCCCTTCCGGGTCCACTTCCGGGACCCGTCCTTCACCAACCTGCAGGCCATGGCGGCGATGTGCGAGGGCGGCCAGGTCGCCGACGTGATCGTCGCCGTCGCGTCCATCGACCCCGTGATGGGAGGCGTCGACCGGTGACCACCTCTTCTTCGGAGCGGGGCGTCAGCCTGGGCATGCCCGAACTGCCCGCGCCCGCGTACCCGGACGACGTACGGGCCCGGCTGGAGGCAGACGCGCGCGAGGTCATCGCGCGCTACCCCGACTCCCGCTCCGCCCTGCTGCCGCTGCTGCACCTCGTGCAGTCGGAGGAGGGCCACGTCACGCGCACCGGGATGCAGTTCTGCGCGGACATGCTGGGGCTGACCACGGCCGAGGTCACCGCGGTCGCCACCTTCTACACCATGTACCGGCGCAGGCCGTCCGGTGACTACCAGGTGGGCGTGTGCACCAACACGCTCTGCGCGGTGATGGGCGGCGACGCGATCTTCGAGACGCTCCAGGAGCACCTGGGTGTAGGCAACGGCGAGACCACCGACGACGGCAAGGTCACCCTGGAGCACATCGAGTGCAACGCGGCCTGCGACTTCGCGCCGGTCGTGATGGTCAACTGGGAGTTCTTCGACGACCAGACCCCGGCGAGCGCCAAGCGCCTGGTCGACGACCTCCGCGGGGACCGGCCCGTGCAGCCCACGCGCGGGGCCCGGCTGTGCACCTTCAAGGAGACCGCGCGGATTCTGGCCGGCTTCCCCGACGAGCGGCCCGGGGCCGTCGAGGAGGGCGGCAGTGCGGGACCCGCGTCGCTGGTGGGCCTTCGCCTGGCAAGGGGAGAGGCCGCACCCGCGCGCGTGGTCCATCCGCGCGGCGGTCCGCAGGAGGTGCCGCAGGACACGGTGCACGAGCCGTCACCGGCCGAACACCTCAGTTCCCATGACGCGCCGCAGGAGACATCGGCATCCGACCCGGCCCACCCGGCAGGGCCTACCGCCGAGGAGGGGGAGTGATGACCGTGGCAGCCGAACTCAAGGACCACAGCCCCGAGAAGCTGCTCGCACCCGTGCTGTCGGCCTTCTGGGACGAGGACAGGTCCTGGACGCTGGACGTGTACCGAAGGCACGAGGGATACGAGGGGCTGCGCACGGCGCTCGCCATGTCGCCGGACGACCTGATCGCGTATGTCAAGGACTCCGGTCTGCGCGGGCGCGGCGGCGCGGGGTTCCCGACGGGAATGAAATGGCAGTTCATTCCCCAGGGTGATGGAAAACCGCACTATCTAGTTGTCAACGCCGACGAATCGGAGCCCGGGACGTGCAAGGACATCCCGCTCCTCTTCGCGAACCCGCATAGCCTCATCGAGGGCATTGTCATCGCGTGTTATGCCATCAGGTCGTCGCATGCCTTCATCTATCTGCGTGGTGAAGTCGTCCCCGTTCTGCGGCGGTTGCACGAGGCCGTGCGCGAGGCCTACGCGGCCGGCTACCTCGGCGAGAACATCCTGGGCAGCGGACTCGACCTCGAACTCACCGTGCACGCCGGCGCCGGCGCGTACATCTGCGGTGAGGAGACCGCGCTGCTCGACTCGCTCGAAGGCCGCCGCGGCCAACCGCGGCTGCGTCCCCCTTTCCCTGCTGTCGAAGGGCTCTATGCCTGCCCGACTGTGGTGAATAACGTCGAATCCATCGCGTCGGTTCCCGCCATCCTGAAAAACGGCAAGGAATGGTTCAGGTCGATGGGCAGCGAGAAGTCCCCCGGCTTCACGCTCTACTCGCTCAGCGGCCACGTCGCGAGCCCCGGCCAGTACGAGGCGCCGCTCGGCATCACCCTGCGCCAGCTCCTGGAAATGAGCGGCGGGATGCGTCCCGGCCACCGCCTCAAGTTCTGGACGCCGGGCGGCTCCTCGACGCCGATGTTCACCGACGAGCACCTCGACGTCCCCCTTGATTACGAAGGAGTGGGCGCCGCGGGTTCCATGCTCGGCACCAAGGCCCTGCAGTGCTTCGACGAGACGACCTGCGTCGTGCGCGCGGTGACCCGCTGGACCGAGTTCTACGCCCACGAGTCCTGCGGCAAGTGCACCCCCTGCCGCGAAGGAACGTACTGGCTCGTGCAGTTGCTGCGGGACATCGAGGCCGGCAAGGGCGCCATGACCGACCTCGACAAGCTCGCCGACATCGCCGACAACATCAACGGCAAGTCCTTCTGCGCCCTCGGCGACGGCGCCGCCTCGCCGATCTTCTCCTCGCTCAAGTACTTCCGCGAGGAGTACGAGCAGCACATCACGGGCCGGGGCTGCCCCTTCGACCCGGCCAAGTCGACTGCCTGGGCCGACCGCCCGGAGGTGAACGCATGACCGTGACCACCAGCGCTCCCTCAGGCGGGGGAGAAGCGGCGGTCCCGCCGGAGGACCTCGTCACGCTGACGATCGACGGCGTCGAGATCAGCGTGCCCAAGGGCACCCTGGTCATCCGGGCCGCGGAGCAACTCGGCATCGAGATCCCCCGCTTCTGCGACCATCCCCTCCTCGACCCGGTCGGCGCCTGCCGGCAGTGCATCGTGGAGGTCGAGGGCCAGCGCAAGCCCATGGCGTCCTGCACGATCACCTGCACCGACGGGATGGTGGTGAAGACCCACCTCACCTCGCCGGTCGCCGAGAAGGCCCAGCACGGCGTGATGGAGCTGCTGCTCATCAACCATCCGCTGGACTGCCCGGTCTGCGACAAGGGCGGCGAGTGCCCGCTGCAGAACCAGGCGATGTCGCACGGCAACGCCGAGTCCCGCTTCGAGGGGCGCAAGCGGACCTACGAGAAGCCCGTCCCCATCTCCACGCAGGTGCTGCTCGACCGCGAACGCTGCGTGCTGTGCGCACGCTGCACCCGGTTCTCCAACCAGATCGCGGGCGACCCGATGATCGAGTTGGTCGAGCGGGGCGCGCTCCAGCAGGTCGGCACCGGCGAGGGCGACCCCTTCGAGTCGTACTTCTCCGGGAACACCATCCAGATCTGCCCGGTCGGCGCGCTCACGTCGGCGGCCTACCGGTTCCGCTCCCGCCCGTTCGACCTGGTGTCCTCGCCGTCCGTGTGCGAGCACTGCTCCGGCGGCTGCGCGACGCGCACGGACCACCGGCGCGGCAAGGTCATGCGGCGGCTCGCCGCACTCGACCCCGAGGTCAACGAGGAGTGGATCTGCGACAAGGGGCGGTTCGCCTTCCGGTACGCCCAGTTGAAGGACCGGCTCGACACCCCGTTGGTGCGCAACGCGGAGGGCGAACTGGAGCCGGCGTCCTGGCCGGACGCCCTGCAGATCGCCGCCCAGGGGCTGCTGGCGTCGCGCGGCAGGACCGGCGTCCTCACCGGCGGCCGGCTGACCGTCGAGGACGCGTACGCCTACAGCAAGTTCGCGCGCGTGGCGCTCGACACCAACGACATCGACTTCCGCGCGCGCGTGCACAGCAGTGAGGAGGCCGACTTCCTGGCCTCCCGAGTCGCCGGCCGCGGCCGTGACCTCGACGGTACGGGTGCCACGTACGCCTCTTTGGAGAAGGCGCCCGCCGTCCTGCTGGTCGGCTTCGAGTCGGAGGAGGAGGCGCCCGGCGTCTTCCTGCGGCTGCGCAAGGCCTGGCGCAAGCACAAGCAGCAGGTGTTCTCGCTGGCCACATACGCCACCCGGGGCCTGGAGAAGGCCGGCGGCACGCTGCTGGCCGCGGCTCCGGGCACCGAGACCGAATGGCTGGACGCGCTCGCCAGCGGCTTCGGTCTGGAAGGGGCCGGGACCAGCGCGGCCGAGGCGTTGCGCGCCGAGGGCGCGGTGATCGTCGTCGGAGAGCGGCTGGCCGGGGTGGCCGGCGGCCTCACCGCCGCCGTGCGGGCCGCGTCCGCGACCGGCGCACGGCTGGTGTGGATCCCGCGCCGGGCCGGGGAGCGCGGGGCGATCGAGGCGGGTGCGCTGCCGTCGCTGCTGCCCGGCGGCCGTCCGGCGACCGACCCGCGCGCGCGTGAGGAGGTCGCGGCGGTCTGGGGCCTGTCCGAACTCCCGCACCGCTACGGCCGCGACACCGGCGAGATCGTGGCCGCCGCCGCGAGCGGCGAACTGCAGGCGCTGCTCGTCGCGGGCGTGGAGATCGCCGACCTGCCCGATCCGGCACGCGCGCGTGCGGCGCTGTCCGAGGCCGGCTTCGTGGTGTCGCTGGAGCTGCGGCCCAGCGAGGTCAGCGAGCACGCCGATGTCGTGCTCCCGGTCGCCGCGGTCGCCGAGAAGGCGGGCACCTTCCTCAACTGGGAGGGCCGGGTCCGTTTCTTCGAGGCAGCGCTCAAGCCCGACCAGATGACCCGGCGGCTGCCGCCGACCGACGCGCGCGTCCTGCAGATGCTGGCCGACGCCATGGACGTCCACCTGGGCCTGCCGGACCTGCGCACCACGCGCGCGGAACTGGACCGGCTCGGCGGCTGGGACGGACCGTGGGCATCCGAGCCGCTGGAGACGGCCTTCACGCCGCCGCGTCCGGCCGCCGGTGAGGCACTGCTCGCCGGGCACCGGCTGCTGCTCGACCAGGGTGCCCTGCAACAGGGAGACGAGGCGCTGGCCGGAACCCGGCACGCGGCACGCGCGCGCGTGTCGGCCGCGACGGCCGCCGAAGCGGGCGTCGCGGACGGCGACGTCCTCACCGTGACCGGCCCCGCCGGGGCGGTCGAACTCCCCCTTCAGGTCACCGAGATGCCCGACCGGGTGGTGTGGCTCCCGCTGAACTCCGTGGGCGGCGGCGTCGCCTCCGACACCGGGGCCCGGCCCGGCTCCCTCGTCCGTATCGGCCCGGCGACGCCCGCCGACCAGGCCCCCAAGGAGGTGGAGGCATGAGCCCGTACTTCGCCGCTGAAGACCTCTCGATGTTCGGCACCGACCCCTGGTGGCTGGTCGTCGTCAAGGCGGTGTTCTGCTTCGCCTTCCTGATGGTGACCGTGCTGTTCTCCATCGTGTGGGAACGCAAGGTCGTCGCCTGGATGCAGCTGCGCATCGGCCCCAACCGGCACGGCCCGTGGGGCATGCTCCAGTCGCTCGCCGACGGCATCAAGCTGATGCTCAAGGAGGACGTCGTCGTCAGACGCGCGGACAAGGTGGTCTACGTCCTCGCGCCGATCGTCGCCGCCATCCCGGCGTTCATGGCGATCGCGGTGATCCCCTTCGGCCCGGCCGGCAACGAGGTCTCGATCTTCGGCCACCGCACCACGATGCAGCTCACCGACCTGCCGATCGCGATGCTGTACATCCTCGCGGTCGCCTCGGTCGGCATCTACGGCATCGTCCTCGCCGGCTGGAGCTCCGGATCGACCTACCCGCTCCTCGGCGGCCTGCGCTCCTGCGCGCAGATGATCTCCTACGAGATCGCCATGGGCGCCGCGTTCGCCTCGGTGTTCCTCTACTCGGGATCGATGTCGACGTCGACGATCGTCGAACGGCAGCACGACCAGTGGTACATCCTGCTGCTGCCGGTCTCCTTCATCCTCTACATCGTCACGATGGTCGGCGAGACCAACCGCGCCCCCTTCGACATGCCGGAGTCCGAGGGCGACCTGGTGGGCGGCTTCAACACCGAGTACTCGTCGATCAAGTTCGCGATGTTCATGCTCGCCGAGTACGTGAACATGGTGACGGTCTCGGCCGTGGCGACCACGCTCTTCCTCGGCGGCTGGCGGGCTCCGTGGCCGATCAGCACGTTCTGGGAGGGTGCGAACCACGGCTGGTGGCCGATGCTCTGGTTCGTCATCAAGGTCCAGTTGCTGTTGTTCTTCTTCATCTGGCTGCGCGGCACGCTCCCGCGCGTCCGCTACGACCAGCTGATGAAGCTCGGCTGGAAGGTCCTCATCCCGGTCTCCGTGGTGTGGCTGATGCTCGTCGCCTCCGTGCGGGCCCTGCGCAACGAGAACTACAACTTCACCGACATCGCCCTCTATGTGGGCGGTGGCGTCCTCACCCTGCTGCTTCTGTCCTTCGTCGTCGACATGTTCATGGAGAAGGCGAAGGCGGCCGAGCGGCCGACCGGGGAACCGGGATTCGACCCGATGGCGGGCGGATTCCCGGTGCCGCCGCTGCCCGGACAGGAGATGCCGCCGGTACCGAGGCGCCGCCCGCGCCGCGACCGGGAGCTGATTGTCAGTGGCGGGTCGGACACTGTCAGTGACGGATCTTCGGATGGAAAGGAGGCGTCCGATGGCTGAGGAGCCCAAGGAGGCCGGGCACACGTCGCCTGGTTTCCAGAACCCCGTGGCCGGCTTCGGCGTGACCTTCAAGGCCATGTTCAAGAAGCGGCTGACCGAGCAGTACCCGGAACAGAAGAAGACCACGGCCCCGCGGTTCCACGGACGGCACCAGCTCAACCGCCATCCGGACGGCCTGGAGAAGTGCATCGGCTGCGAGCTGTGCGCCTGGGCCTGCCCCGCCGACGCCATCTATGTGGAGGGCGCCGACAACACCGACGAGGAGCGCTACTCGCCGGGCGAGCGGTACGGCCGCGTCTACCAGATCAACTACGCCCGCTGCATCCTGTGCGGCCTGTGCATCGAGGCGTGCCCCACGCGCGCGCTCACGATGACCAACGAGTTCGAACTGGCCGACTCCAGCCGGGCCAACCTCATCTACACCAAGGAGCAACTGCTCGCCGGTCTCGACGAGGGCATGGTCGACACACCGCACTCGATCTTCCCGGGCATGGACGAGCAGGACTACTACCGCGGGCTCGTCACCGAGGCCGCGCCGGGCACCGTGCGCCAGGTCGCCGTCTCCAAGGGTGAGAAGCCCGAGGAGGAGGGGGTGCAGGCATGACCGCGCCACTCGCCGCGTACACCACCTCCACCGGGGAGGCCTTCCAGTTCTGGGTGCTCGGCACCATCGCCGTGCTCGGCGCCCTGGGCACCGTCTTCATGAAGAAGGCCGTGCACAGCGCGCTCTGCCTCGCCGGAACCATGATCGTCCTGGCGGTGTTCTACCTCGCCAACGGCGCCTACTTCCTGGGCATCGTGCAGATCGTCGTCTACACCGGCGCGATCATGATGCTGTTCCTGTTCGTGGTGATGCTCGTCGGCGTGACCGCGGCGGACTCTCTGAAGGAGACCATCAAGGGGCAGCGCTGGCTGGCCCTCCTGTGCGGACTCGGCTTCGGAGTCCTGCTGTTCGCGGGCATCGCGAACGCCTCCCTGAAGGAGTTCAACGGCACCGGCCGGGCGAACGCGAACGGCAATGTGGAGGGCCTCGCCTCCCTCATCTTCACCAAGTACGTCTTCGCCTTCGAGATCACCGGCGCACTGCTCATCACGGCCGCCGTCGGCGCCATGGTGCTCACCCACCGGGAGCGCACCGAGCGTGCCAAGACCCAGCGGGAGCTGGCCGAGCAGCGGGTGCGCGAGGGAGTGCACCTGCCGCCGCTGCCGGCCCCCGGTGTCTACGCCCGGCACAACGCGGTGGACATCGCGGGTCTGCTGCCCGACGGCACCCCGTCCGAGCTGACGGTCAACAAGACGCTGCGCGAGCGCGGCCAGATCCGTGACGTGTCGACGGAGGCGCTCAACGACCTGCGTGCCCTCGAACAGCGTGCGGAGGAGCGGCTGGAGCGTACCGAGATCGAGCCGTCGATCTCCAAGCGGCCCGAGGAGGCGTCGAAGTGAATCCCGTCAACTACCTCTACCTCGCCGCCTTGTTGTTCACGATCGGTGCCACGGGCGTCCTCATCAGGCGCAACGCGATCGTCGTGTTCATGTGCATCGAGCTGATGCTCAACGCGTGCAACCTGACACTCGTCACGTTCTCCCGGATGCACGGCAATCTCGACGGCCAGATCATCGCCTTCTTCACGATGGTCGTCGCCGCCGCGGAGGTCGTGGTCGGGCTCGCGATCATCGTGTCGCTGTTCCGTACCCGCCACTCGGCCTCGGTCGACGACGCCAGCCTGATGAAGCTGTAAGGGGCGCTGGACCGTATGAACGCAGAGAACCTGATTGCGCTGCTGATCGCGGCGCCCCTGCTCGGAGCGGCCGTCCTGCTGGTCGGTGGCCGGCGCCTGGACGCCGTCGGCCACTGGGTCGGCACGCTCCTGTCGGCGGCCTCCTTCGTGATCGGCGTGATTCTCTTCGCCGACCTGCTCGGCAAGGACGCCGAACACCGCACCCTCACCCAGCACCTGTTCAGCTGGATCCCGGTCGAGGGCTTCCAGGCCGACGTGGCCTTCCGCCTCGACCAGTTGTCGATGACGTTCGTCCTGCTGATCACCGGCGTCGGCTCGCTGATCCATCTGTACTCGGTCGGGTACATGGAGCACGACGAGCGGCGCCGCCGCTTCTTCGGCTATCTGAACCTGTTCCTCGCGGCCATGCTGCTGCT
The DNA here is from genome assembly GCF_042873595.1 of Streptomyces sp. NPDC004629. Classification (NCBI taxonomy): domain Bacteria; kingdom Bacillati; phylum Actinomycetota; class Actinomycetes; order Kitasatosporales; family Streptomycetaceae; genus Streptomyces; species Streptomyces sp. NPDC004629. The sequence goes on from NZ_JBIALO010000021.1 coordinate 90,302, forward strand.
CGTCCTCGCCGACAACTACCTGCTGCTGTACGTCGGCTGGGAGGGCGTCGGCCTCGCCTCCTACCTGCTGATCGGCTTCTGGCAGCACAAGCCCAGCGCGGCGACCGCGGCGAAGAAGGCCTTCCTGGTCAACCGCGTCGGGGACATGGGCCTGTCGATCGCGATCATGCTGATGTTCACCACCTTCGGCACCTTCGCATTCGGCCCACTGCTCGGTACCCACACCGAACCCGGTCTCGCGGGCGGCGCCACCGAGGGCAAGCTCACCGCGATCGCCCTGATGCTGCTGCTCGCCGCGTGCGGCAAGTCCGCCCAGGTGCCGCTGCAGTCCTGGCTCGGGGACGCGATGGAGGGCCCGACCCCGGTCTCGGCCCTCATCCACGCGGCGACCATGGTGACCGCCGGCGTGTACCTGATCGTCCGCTCGGCGGCGATCTTCAACGCAGCGCCGGACGCGCAGCTCGTCGTGACCATCGTCGGCGCGGTCACGCTGCTGTTCGGTGCGATCGTCGGTTGCGCGAAGGACGACATCAAGAAGGCGCTGGCCGGTTCGACGATGTCGCAGATCGGCTACATGGTGCTGGCGGCGGGCCTCGGCCCGATCGGCTACGTCTTCGCGATCATGCACCTGGTGACGCACGGCTTCTTCAAGGCCGGGCTGTTCCTCGGCGCCGGTTCGGTCATGCACGGCATGAACGACGAGGTCGACATGAGGAAGTACGGCGGCCTGCGGAAGTACATGCCGATCACCTTCGTCACCTTCGGCCTCGGCTACCTCGCCATCATCGGCTTCCCGGGGCTGTCCGGCTTCTTCTCCAAGGACAAGATCATCGAGGCGGCCTTCGCCAAGGGCGGCACCGAGGGCTGGATCCTCGGCGGCGCGGCCCTGCTCGGCGCGGCCATCACCGCGTACTACATGACCCGCGTGATGCTGTTGACCTTCTTCGGAGAAGAGCGCTGGCGGCACGCGAGGACCGCCTCCCCGGCGGAGCCCAGCGTGGAGCCCGCCGCCGAGCATCGCGGCGAACACGCCGAACCGCACCCGCACGAATCACCCAGGGTCATGACGATCCCGATGATCGTGCTGGCCGTCGGCTCGGTCTTCGGCGGTGCGCTCTTCAGCGTCGGCGACCGCTTCCTGCACTGGCTGGAGCCGGTCACCGGCCACTCGCACGGCGATTCACCGGTCAGCGCCCTCACCGTCACCCTCTCCACGATGGTGGTGCTGGTGATCGGCGTCGCGATCGCCTACGCGCAGTACGGCCGCCGCCCGGTCCCGGCCCTCGCCCCGCGTGGCTCGCTGCTCACCCGGGCCGCCCGGCGCGACCTGCTCCAGGATGACTTCAACCACGTCGTCCTGGTCCGCGGCGGAGAGCACCTGACGCGCTCCCTGGTGTACGTCGACCACACCCTGGTCGACGGGGTCGTCAACGGCACGGCGGCCGGATTCGGAGGCCTCTCCGGACGGCTGCGCCGACTCCAGAACGGCTTCGCGCGCAGTTACGCGGTCTCGATGTTCGGCGGTGCGGCACTCCTGGTCGCCGCGACCCTGCTGATGAGGGCGGTCTGATACCGATGTCCTTTCCCCTGCTGACAGCGACGGCGGTGCTCCCGGCCGTCGGGGCGGTCGCCACGGCGGCCGTGCCGGCCGCGCGACGCACCGCCGCCAAGTGGCTGGCGCTGCTGGTCTCGCTCGCCACGCTCGCCCTGGCGATCGTCATCCTGGTCCGCTTCGACCCGGGCGGCGACCGCTACCAGCTCACCGAGTCCCGCACCTGGATCAAGGCCTTCGGGGTCAGGTACGAGCTGGGCGTGGACGGCATCGCGGTCGCCCTCATCGCGCTGACCGCCCTGCTGATCCCGTTCATCATCCTCGCGGGCTGGCACGACGCCGACCCGCTGGAGACCGGCAGCCGCCGCTGGCGGCCGACCCAGGGCTTCTTCGCCCTGATCCTGGCCGTCGAGGCGATGGTGATCATCTCCTTCGAGGCCACCGACGTCTTCGTCTTCTACATTTTCTTCGAAGCCATGCTGATCCCGATGTACTTCCTCATCGGCGGCTTCGGGGACCGTGCCCACGAGCACGGGGAGAAGGCTGCGGCGACGCAGCGGTCGTACGCCGCGGTGAAGTTCCTGCTCTACAACCTGGTCGGCGGTCTGATCATGCTGGCCGCGGTGATCGGGCTCTACGTGGTCGCCGGGAACTTCAGCCTCCAGGAGATCGCGCAGGCGCGGGCCAACGGCTCGCTGCACATGGCGACCAGCACCGAGCGCTGGCTGTTCTTGGGCTTCTTCTTCGCGTTCGCCGTGAAGGCGCCCCTGTGGCCGCTGCACACCTGGCTGCCCAACGCCATGGGAGAGGCAACCGCCCCGGTCGCCGTCCTCATCACCGCGGTCGTCGACAAGGTGGGCACCTTCGCGATGCTCCGCTTCTGCCTCCAGCTGTTCCCGGAGGCGAGCAAGTGGGCGACGCCGGTCATCCTCGTCCTGGCCCTGATCAGCATCATCTACGGGGCGCTGCTCGCCGTCGGCCAGCGTGACATCAAGCGGCTGGTGGCCTACGCGTCGATCTCGCACTTCGGCTTCATCATCATGGGCATCTTCGCGATGACCAGCCAGGGCCAGTCCGGCGCCACGCTCTACATGATCAACCACGGCATCTCCACGGCCGCGCTGATGCTGGTCGCGGGCTTCCTGATCTCCCGGCGCGGCTCGCGGCTCATCGCGGACTACGGCGGAGTGCAGAAGGTCGCCCCGGTGCTCGCGGGCACGTTCCTGATCGGCGGCCTGGCGACCCTGTCCCTGCCGGGCCTCGCGCCGTTCGTGAGCGAGTTCCTGGTCCTGGTCGGCACGTTCACGCGCTACCCGGTGATCGGGATCATCGCCACCTTCGGCATCGTCCTCGCCGCGCTCTACACCCTCGTGCTGTACCAGCGGACGATGACGGGCCCGGTGAAGCCGGAGGTCGCCAAGATGCCCGACCTGCGGGTGCGTGAGCTGCTGGTGGTGGCCCCGCTGGTGGTGCTGCTGATCTTCCTGGGCGTCTACCCGAAGCCCGTCACGGACATCGTCAACCCGGCGGTCAAGCAGACCATGTCCGACGTACACAAGACCGATCCCAAGCCCGAGGTGGAGGCGGCCAAGTGAGTGCAGCAGCCGTCCACAGCCTGTGGACAACCGCGGCCGACCCGATCTCGAAGATCGACGCGCCGAAGATCGAGTACGGACAGCTGTCGCCGACCCTGATCATCGTCGGCGCGGCGATCGTCGGGGTGCTGATCGAGGCGTTCGTGCCGCGCAGGTCCCGTTACTACGCCCAGGTGTTCGTGTCCGTCGTGGCACTGTGCGCCGCCTTCGCCGCGGTGGTCGCGCTCGCGGCGGACGGGTACGGCACGACGAAGGCGCACATCGCGGCGATGGGCGCGATCGCCGTCGACGGGCCGTCGCTGTTCCTTCAGGGCACCATCCTGCTGGCCGGTCTGGTCGGCCTGTTCACCTTCGCCGAGCGTCGCCTGGACCCGGCGGCGCACGGCAACCGGGTCGACTCGTTCGCCGCGCAGGCATCGTCCGTGCCGGGCAGCGACAGCGAGAAGGCCGCCGTGAAGGCCGGGTTCACCACCACCGAGGTGTTCCCGCTGCTGATGTTCGCGGTCGCCGGCATGCTGGTCTTCCCCTCGGCGAACGACCTGCTGACCCTGTTCATCGCCCTGGAGGTCTTCTCCCTCCCGCTCTACCTGCTGTGCGCTCTGGCCCGCCGCAAGCGCCTGATGTCGCAGGAGGCCGCGGTCAAGTACTTCCTGCTCGGCGCGTTCGCCTCCGCCTTCACCCTGTTCGGCATCGCGCTGCTGTACGGCTACGCGGGCTCGGTGTCGTACGCGACGATCGCGCAGGTCGTCGACGGCACGGTCACCAGCGTCGACCCGGCCCTGGCCAACACGATGGGCAACGACGCGCTGCTGCTGATCGGTGGCGCGATGGTCGTGATGGGCCTGCTGTTCAAGGTGGGCGCGGTGCCCTTCCACATGTGGACGCCGGACGTCTATCAGGGCGCGCCGACCCCGGTGACCGGCTTCATGGCGGCGGCCACCAAGGTGGCGGCGTTCGGCGCGCTGCTGCGGCTGCTGTACGTCGTCCTGCCCGGTCTGCGCTGGGACTGGCGGCCGGTCATGTGGGCGGTCGCGATCGTCACCATGCTGGGCGGCGCGATCGTGGCGATCACCCAGACCGACATCAAGCGGCTGCTGGCGTACTCGTCGATCGCGCACGCGGGCTTCATCCTCGCCGGTGTCATCGCGACCTCGAAGGACGGCGTCTCCTCCGTCCTCTTCTACCTGGCCGCGTACTCCTTCGTGACGATCGGCGCGTTCGCCGTGGTCACCCTGGTGCGCGACGCGGGCGGCGAGGCGACGCACTTGTCCAGGTGGGCCGGGCTCGGCCGGCGTTCGCCGCTGGTCGCGGCCGTGTTCGCGGTGTTCCTGCTGGCCTTCGCCGGCATTCCGCTGACGTCCGGGTTCGCCGGGAAGTTCGCCGTGTTCAAGGCGGCGGCCGAAGGCGGCGCGGTCCCGCTGGTGGTCATCGGTGTGATCTCGTCGGCGATCGCAGCGTTCTTCTACATCCGGGTGATCGTGCTGATGTTCTTCAGCGAGCCCCGGCCGGAGGGACCGACCGTCGCCGTGCCCTCGCCGCTGACGATGGCGGCGATCGGCATCGGCGTCGCCGTCACGGTGGTGCTCGGCGTGGCGCCGCAGTACTTCCTGGATCTGGCGAACCAGGCGGGCGTCTTCGTGCGCTGACGCGTGCTGTGGTACGCCGCGGCCCGGCACCGCTCGGGGGTGCCGGGCCGTCGTCCGTCTCGTGCCGGGCTACTGCGGCGCGGCCCTTCTCGTTCTCGATCAGCTCCGTGTGCGGAGGAAGATCCGGAATCCGGTCCAGGTCGTCGGCGGTCCAGCCGTCCTCGGGCGGGATCGGCCAGTTGGAGGCGGCCACCTTCGCTGCTCCCATCGGACGGAGTCTCGCCGGTTCCATCAGACTATCGGCCGGAAACGGGCAGAGGTCTCCCGCGAACGTGTGAACGACGGTCGTGTCCTTGACGCGGTGTGAGGCCGGAGCCTGTGGATAACTCCGGGGTTGTCGGTTCGGGCCCCTATCGTGGAGGCAGTGGTCGAGGGACGACGTACGGGGGACACGGCGATGGGCGGGACGGGGATCGGCGAGATGCCAGGGGTGACCGAGAGCGAGGCGCTGGCCACGCTGCACCGGGTCTTCGGATACGAGGAATTCCGGGGCGAGCAGCAAGCGATCATCGAGCATGTGGTGGCGGGCGGTGACACGGTCGTCCTCATGCCGACCGGCGGCGGCAAGTCGCTGTGCTACCAGATCCCGGCCCTGGTCAGACCCGGTACGGGCGTCGTGGTCTCGCCGCTCATCGCGCTGATGCAGGACCAGGTGGACGCGCTGCGCGCGCTCGGCGTGCGCGCCGGGTTCGTCAACTCCACCCAGGACTTCGACGAGCGCCGCGTGGTCGAGGCGGAGTTCCTGGCGGGCGAGCTGGACCTGCTCTACCTCGCCCCGGAGCGACTGCGCCTGGACTCCACCCTCGACCTGCTCTCCCGGGGCAAGGTCTCCGTCTTCGCGATCGACGAGGCGCACTGCGTGTCCCAGTGGGGCCACGACTTCCGGCCCGACTACCTCGCCCTGTCCCTGCTCGGCGAGCGCTGGCCGGAGGTCCCGCGGATCGCGCTGACCGCCACGGCCACCCGCGCCACCCACGAGGAGATCACCGGCCGGCTGAACATGCCGTCGGCCCGGCACTTCGTGGCCAGCTTCGACCGGCCCAACATCCAGTACCGGATCGTGCCCAAGGCCGACCCCAAGAAGCAACTCCTCGCCTTCCTGCGCGAGGAGCACGCGGGGGACGCGGGCATCGTGTACTGCCTGTCGCGCAACTCGGTCGAGAAGACGGCGGAGTTCCTGAGCCGCAACGGCATCGAGGCGGTGCCCTACCACGCGGGCCTGGACGCGGGCACGCGCGCGGCGCACCAGGCCCGGTTCCTGCGGGAGGACGGCCTGGTCGTGGTGGCGACCATCGCGTTCGGCATGGGCATCGACAAGCCGGACGTGCGGTTCGTCGCCCATCTCGACCTGCCCAAGTCCATCGAGGGCTACTACCAGGAGACGGGCCGCGCGGGCCGCGACGGACTTCCCTCCACCGCCTGGATGGCCTACGGGCTCAACGACGTCATACAGCAGCGCAAGCTGATCCAGTCCGGCGAGGGCGGCGAGGCGTTCCGCCGCCGGGCCGCCGCCCACCTGGACTCGATGCTCGCGCTGTGCGAGACGGCCACCTGCCGCCGCGGCCAGCTGCTCGCCTACTTCGGGCAGGATCCCGATCCGGCGGGCTGCGGCAACTGCGACACCTGCCTCACCCCGCCCGAGACCTGGGACGGCACGATCGCGGCCCAGAAGGTGCTGTCGACGATCGTGCGGCTGCAACGCGAGCGCGGGCAGAAGTTCGGCGCGGTGCAGATCGTGGACATCCTGCTCGGCAAGCGCACGGCGAAGGTGATCCAGTTCGACCACGACCAGCTGTCCGTCTTCGGCATCGGAGAGGAGCTGACCGAGGGCGAGTGGCGGGGAGTGGTCCGGCAGCTGCTGGCCCAGGGGCTGCTCGCGGTCGAGGGGGAGTACGGCACGCTGGTGCTGGCCGAGGAGAGCGGCTCGGTGCTGCGCGGGGACCGGGAGGTGCCGCTGCGCAAGGAGCCGAAGAAGCAGGCCGCCGCGCGCACGCCGTCCTCCGCGTCCGGCCGGGGTGACCGCAAGCCCAGGGCGGCCGCGGCCGAGCTGCCCGACGAACTGCTCCCCGCCTTCGAGGCATTGCGTGCCTGGCGCGCCGAACAGGCCCGGGAGCAGGGCGTTCCGGCCTATGTCATCTTCCATGACGCGACCCTGCGGGAGATCGTCACCAGATGGCCCGGCTCGGTGCGGGACCTCGGCACGGTGGGCGGCGTCGGTGAGAAGAAGCTGGCGACGTACGGGGAGGGCGTGATCGCGGTGTTGTCCTCGCTCAGTGCTCCGGCCGCGGCCGACCCGACCGTCACCGCGCCCGCGGCTGCCGGCCCGGCCACGGCGGGCGGTGCGGCGGCGGACGACGGCGGGCCCGACCCGGACGCCGAGCCCGAGCCGGACGACTGGTTCTAGGCGGGCACCGGGGACGCCTGCCTGGGGCACTGTCCCGCCCATGGCCCGGGGCGCGTCAGGACAGCGCCGTCAGCCCCGGGGCGAAGGTGATCAGCAGCGGCAGCAGGGGTACCAGCGCGGCCACCGTCGTCGTCAGGGCCCGGTGTCTGCGCAGCAGCCGGGGCGGAGGCTCCAGCAGGCGGTCCACGCGCTCACTCAGCAGGCGTCGGCTGGAGGCGCAGGACAGCACCCCGCGGTGCTGGTTCAGCTCGATCAGGGCGAGGGCCGTGGTGAGGTGGCCGCAGCGGCGCGACGCCGTGTCGTCGGCGGCCAGCTCGACCAGCCGGTGGGTCTGGTCGCAGAAGTGGGCGAACAGCGGGACCCGGGGAAAGCCGGTGGCCAGCGCGGTGGAAAGATGCAGCAGCCAGTCGTGGTGGGCGCGGGCGTGGCCGCGCTCGTGGGTGAGGACGGCGTCCAGCTGGTGGTCGGTGAGACGGTGCAGCGCCCCGGTGGTGACGACCAGCTGCGGCGGATGGCCCGGCATCCACCAGGCGTCGGGGTACTCGTCCTCCAGCACCAGCATGGGCCCGCGAGCCGTGGGCAGCCCCGCCGGCAGGTCGGGGGCGCGTTCGCGCAGGTGCGCGCGGGTCCGGCCGCGCCGTCGGCGTGCCTCGGTCAGCTCACGGGCGAGCATCGCCGTCGTCCACGCGGCACCGCACGCCAGCAGCAGGGTGAGGGTGACGGCCCAGACCGGGGCGGTGGACAGGTCGTAGGCGGCGGTGACGGCCGGCGGAGCGGGGGCGAAGACCTGGTCGCGCACGGTGTGGAAGACGGCCGCGGCACCGAGCGTCAGCGCGGCCAGGCAGCACAGCAGCACGGTGGCGACCAGGCACTGCCACACCCACAGCGCGACCACGGGTTCCCGCTCGGGCCAGGCGGCCCGGGTCAGCGCGCGGGGTGCCGGCACGGCGGACGTCAGGGCGACGACGCTCAGCAGGAGCAGGCAGACGGTCATGCCGGGGGCTCCGGTTCCTGGTCGGAGGAAGGGGCGGTGTCGGTGGTGCACGGCAATCGGTGCGTGGTGGTGCGGTGTCCCGCCCGCAAGTATGACGGCGATGGGCGGCCGGAGTCAGGGGTCAAAGCCGAGCAGACCCCTCACCTGCCCCCGGTCCGCCCAGGCCCTCCATCAGCCCGAGCCCGCTGCCGACGCGCGCCTTGCCCTGGCCCCGCCCTGCCGCCGGCCCGAGTTCCGCTGTCAACCCGAGTCCACTTTCGGCCCCGTCCTGCCCCGGCCGTCGCCTTGCCACTGGTCCCCGCCCTGCTGCCGGCCCGTGCCTCGCTGCTGGCGCGAGCCTTGCCGCTGGCCCGTGCCTTGCTGCCGGCGCGCGCCTTGCCCCCGGGTCCCGCCCTGCTGCTGGCGCGTGCCGTGCCGCTGGCCCGTGTCCTGCTGTCGGCGCGCGGCTTGCCCCTGGCCCCCCGCCCTGCCGCCGGCCCGTGCCTCGCTGCTGGCGCGAGCCTTGCCGCTGTCTCGTGCCTTGCTGCCGGCGCGCGCCTTGCCCCCGGGTCCCGCCCTGCTGCCGGCGCGTGCCGTGCCGCTGGCCCGTGCCGTGCCGTCGGCCCGCGCCTTACTGCTGGCCCGAGCCCCGCTGCCAGCGCGCGCCTCGCCGCTGGTCCCCGTCTTGGCGTCGGCCCGCGCCGTGCCGTCGGCCCACGTGGTGCTGCTGGCCGGTGGCTCGCTGGGGGCGCGCCCCGCCGGTCGCCGGGCTGGGGCGGCTGCCGGTGTCGGGCGGGGCGGGCGTCAGGAGCCCGGGTCAGGCGTGTGCGGTCACCCGGCCGGTGACGTCGCCGAGTCCCACCCGGGCGCCGCCGGGGCCGGGTGCCCAGGCCGAGAGCGTCACCACGTCCCCGTCCTCCAGGAACGCCCTCTTGCCGTCGGGGAGTTCGAGCGGGTCCCGGCCGTTCCAGGTCAGTTCGAGGAGCGAGCCGCGCTGGTCCGGCTCCGGCCCGCTCACCGTTCCCGACCCGTACAGGTCGCCGGTGCGCAGCGAGGCGCCGTTCACCGTCAGGTGCGCCAACTGCTGTGCGGCGGTCCAGTACATGGCGGAGAACGGCGGTTCGGACACCACATGACCGTTGACCGCAACGGTGATCCGCAGGTCGTAGCCGCCGGGTTCGTCGCCGGAGCCGGAGTCGTTCAGGTACGGCAGCAGGGGATGGGTGCGCGGCGGCGGTGCCACCCGGGCGTCCTCCAGGGCCTCCAGCGGGGTGATCCACGCCGACACAGAGGTGGCGAAGGACTTGCCGAGGAACGGGCCGAGGGGGACGTACTCCCAGGCCTGGATGTCCCGCGCGGACCAGTCGTTGAGGAGGCACAGCCCGAAGACGTGCTCCCGGAAGTCGCCGAGCGCCACCGGCTCGCCCTGCGTGGACGGCACGCCGACCACGAAACCGACCTCGGCCTCGATGTCCAGCCGGACCGAGGGGCCGAAGACCGGTGCCGGGTCCGCGGGTGCCTTGCGCTGGCCCGACGGCCGCACGATGTCGGTGCCGGAGACCACGACCGTGCCGGAGCGGCCGTGGTAGCCGATCGGAAGGTGCTTCCAGTTCGGGGGCAGCGAGTCCGGGGCGTCGGGGCGGAAGATCTGGCCGACGTTTCGGGCGTGGTGTTCGGAGGAGTAGAAGTCGACGTAGTCGGCGACCTCGAAGGGGAGGTGCAGGGCCACCGACGACAGGGGGTGGAAGAGCGGTTCGATCGTCTCCCGGTGGGAGGGGACCGTCAGCCACGCCGTCAGGGCGCGCCGGACGTCCGACCACGCGGTGCGGCCCGCGGCGAGCAGCGGGTCGAGGGTGGGCCGCGCGAGCAGCGAGACATACGGCGAGCCGAGCGCGGCGGCCGCGGCGCCCGCGTCGAGCACATGGTCGCCGAGCCGCACGCCGACCCGCCGTTCCTGGCTGCCGGTGGGCGAGAACACACCGTACGGAAGGTTGTGCGGGCCGAAAGGATCGCCCTCGGGGACGTCGAAGGGGAGCATGGGTGCTGCCTCGCTCTCATCCGTGCCGTGCATGGTCATGTGTGCCATGGATCGCGGCACACGTTACGGGTGAGTTGCCTGTCAGGGCAGTGTCTGAAGAGTCCGTAATGTCCAAATAGGCCCTGTTGTCGGAGGGTGCAATTCCGGCTTAGCGTCTTTTGGGGGGACACGGACGAGGTGGGTCCGGTCCCGTGGGGGACACATGGGGGGAGACCTGTGGCCAGGAATGCCGTCGGCGTGCCGTTCCGCAGCCCGGACCTGACCGGCCGTCCGGCGCCGGCGGGGGAGCAGCGCGCCGGCTGTCGGTACGTCGTGGAGAACGTCGACCTGCCCGCCCTCCTCGCCTACCGCCGCGGCGCCCGCACGACGCCGCACGCGCCGGACCGGCCGAGCGGGACGGAGCCGGCCTGGTTCGCGGGTGAGGATCCGCTGCTGTTCCTCACGATGGCCGCGCGCTTCGTGCGGCCGGACGCCGAGCACCTCTGTTCAGATCTGGCGGAGCAACCGCCCCGGCAGCACGACCACCGCCATGAAGCACATGAAGCACATGAAGCAGGCGTCACATCCTGGGGAGGGACTTCGTGATCCAACCGGTAGCAGTCATCGGTGCCGGACCCTTCGGCCTGTCCACCGCTGCCCATATCAAGGCGCGCGGGATCCCCGTGCGCGTCTTCGGCGACCCCATGGCGAGCTGGCGCGACCACATGCCTGCCGGGATGCTCCTGAAGACGACCCCGGCGGCCTCCAGCATCGACGCCCCGCAGCCCGGCCACACCCTGGCCGACTACTGCGACGCGGCGGGCATACCCCGGCTGGTCGCCGATGAGGACATCGTCCCCGTCGAGACGTTCATCTCCTACGGAGAGTGGTTCCAGCGGGAGCTGGTGCCCGACCTGGAGCGGGTCAGGGTCGTCGCGGTCGACCGGCGCCCCGGCGGCGGTTTCGAAGTCCGGCCGGCCTCGGGCGAGTCGTTCCCGGCCCGCGCCGTCGTGATCGCCACGGGGCTGTCGGGCCTGTCCCATCTGCCCCCGGAGCTGGCCGCCGCCGCGGCGGACGGACCCGCCCCGACGGGCCCGGTGTCCCACAGCTCCCAGCACCGCGACCTCACCCGGTTCGCCGGCAAGGAACTGATTGTCGTCGGCGCCGGGCAGTCCGCGCTGGAGACCGCGGCGCTGGCGGCGGAGGTCGGCGCACGCGTGCGCGTGGTCGCGCGGCGCCGCGTCGGCTTCGGTGCCCCGCCGCGGCACCGGCCGCGGCTGCGTCCCGAGTCACCGTTCGGCCGTGCCTGGTCGCTGTGGGCCCTCAGCCAATACCCGCACTCCTATCGCTACCTCCCCGCGCGCACCCGGCACTACCTGGTCCGCCGGGTGCTCGGCCCGCTCGGAGCCTGGTGGCTGCGGGACCGCTTCGAGGGAAAGGTGCGGGTGGAGGAGATCGACCGCGTCATGGGCGCGGAGGCCCCCGACGGCACGCCGGTCCTCACGGTCCGCACGCGTACCGGAGCCACCGGCCGGTTGCCGGCCGACCATCTCATCGCGGCGACCGGCTACCGCGTCGACATAGCCGCGATGGGCTTTTTGAGCCACGGCATCCGAGCCCGGCTCGCCGCCAGCCGGGGCACTCCGAAACTCGGCCCCGGATATGTCTCCTCGGTCCCCGGCCTCTACTTCACCGGTCTGCCGGCCGCGGCCTCCTACGGCCCGGTGATGCGCTTCGTGTGCGGCACCGAGTTCGCCTCGCCGCGCCTGGCGAAACACCTGGTGGCGGCACACGCCTGAGGCCCGCGCCACACCCGACGAGCGCGTTGCCGCGACCTCTGTCGCCAGCAGGAGGAACGCAAGGGGCCGGCCGGAGCGGTGAGTCGCGGCGGCCCGCTGTCCGTATTCTCTGGTCATGGCCGCTCCTCCCGCGTATTCACTCGTCGCCACCGACCTCGACGGAACGCTCCTGCGTGGCGACGACACCCTCTCCGACCGGTCCGTCGCCGCGCTCGCGCGCGTGGCACGGGCCGGCGCCCGGCACCTGGTGGTCACGGGGCGGCCGGCGCCCCGGGTGCGGCCGTTGCTCGACACGCTGGGCCGCGGGGGGCTCGCCGTGTGCGGACAGGGCGCGCAGGTGTACGACGCCGACATGGACCGCCTGCTGTGGTCGGTCACCCTGGACCGGGAGTTGGCCGAGACCGCGCTCGGCAAGATCGAGGCCGAGGTGGGGCAGGTGTACGCGGCCGTCGACCAGGACGGGGTGAGCGGGCTCACGCTCATCGAGCCCGGGTATCTGATGCCGCATCCGACCCTGCCCGCCGTCCGTGTCGAGCGGCGCGACGATCTGTGGTGCGCGCCCATCAGCAAGGTGCTGCTGCGTCACCCCGCCCTGTCGGACGACGAGTTGGCGGCGACGGCGCGCGCGGTCGTGGGCTCCCTGGCGACCGTGACCATGTCCGGGCCCGGGACCGTCGAGCTGCAGCCGTGCGGTATCAACAAGGCCACCGGTCTGGCCCTGGCCGCCGAGCACCTTCGGCTGGCTCCTGAAGAGGCCGTCGCCTTCGGTGACATGCCGAACGACATCCCGATGTTCGACTGGGCCGCCCACGGGGTGGCGATGGCCGGCGCCCACCCAGAGTTGAAGGCGGTGGCCGACGAGGTCACCCTGTCGAACGAGGACGACGGCGTGGCCGTCGTCCTCGAAAGACTGTTTCCGTGACGCGGTGTGTCAGTAGGCGCCGTTGACGTTGTCGATCGAGCCGTAGCGCTTGGCGGCGTAGTTGCAGGCGGCCGTGATGTTGGCGACCGGGTCGTAGATGTCGTACGACGTTCCCTCCACGTGGTAGGCGTTGAACGTCGGGTCGATCACCTGGAGCAGGCCCTTGGACGGGATGCCCTTGGCGGCGTTGGAGTCCCAGAGGTTGATGGCCCGTGGGTTGCCCGAGGACTCGCGCATGATGTTGCGGTGGATGCCGTTGTAGGTGCCGGGGATGTTCTTCTCCGCCATGATCGCGAGCGATTCGCGGATCCAGCCGTCGAGGTTGTTCGGGTACCCGGCAGGCGTTGTGCCGGCCGTTGTCACGGACCCGGGGGTGGCCGCGTGGGCGCCGGTGGCGCCGAGGAGCGGCAGGGCGAGCACCGCGGCTCCGGTGCCGGCCACGACGAGGGTGCGGACGAGGCGGTTGGTGCGGGGGTGGCGGTGCCGAGCGGCTGCAGACATGGCGATGTTCCTCTCCGGCGCCTGCGAGGTGAGCTGTCGGGTTCGGGCGGGGGAGGTGCCCGGTCGGCCGCCGAAAGGCGACGCGACTTCACCCCTAGCCGTTCCGGTCGGCTGTGCCGTCCGGCCCGGCGACTTCCCTGGGTCCCCCGCTCCTGCCGTACGAAATGTGGTTCGTCGATGGGTCATGTCGGGTGGCGGCAGGATTCGGCGTCCATCCGACTGGCCCGGAAGCTATGCGACCGCACATGTCGGAAACAAGTGGTGGATTCCCATCTCATACCGATTGACATGCGATTGAGATGTATGAGCCGCTTGATCCTTTGCTATTGCCAAGGGTCAACTGAGCATCGAGGAAAGGGCGGTGGGGGCTGCGGGCGGGGTGCTGCGCCACGGTAAAGGGTGACCCAAGTCACTTCCCTCGAAGCTCAAGTACATTCAGCGCCAAGGGGAATTGAGGTGCCAATAGCGGCAAAACGGGCACTTCATTCCGTGGTCCAGGGAATTCGCTTCTCCCAGGTCCGGTGGAAGATCACTTCGCCGCCCGTCGTGCAGACCACCTCGTCGGCGGTGACGAAGTGGCCGACGTCACCGGAAATCTCCGAACGGACCTGGACCGTGGTGTCCCACGGCAGATCCGGGCGGTGCAGCCGCACCGAGCGCTCCGAGCGGGCGCGGGCCGACAGCGGGTCGTTCCCCGTGATCGTGTACGTCTCCGTCGCGCCCTCGGTCCACTGCAGACCGTCCGGGTACGCGCGCGTGCCCTCGCGGCACGGGGCCACCTCCACCCGCCACTCGTCCTCGGCGACGTCCCGCACCACCAGTCGCCCGGGGCGCGGCCCGTCCAGCGTGACGGACTCGCCCGCGCCAAGGGGCTCGGCCTGCTCGGGTTCTTCGAAGACGACCGCCGGGTCCGACGTCCTGGCCCGCACCGGCAGTTCGAGCGAGCTGCCCGCCGGGTCGAGCACGCAGCCCGCCGCCGACTCGGGCCGTGGCCACACCCACGGCCAGTACGCGGAGGAGACCGCGAGGCGGATGCGGTGACCGGGCGGGAAGGCGTGCCCGGCGCCGCCCAGTTCGACGGTCGCCTCCTGCGGACCGCCCGGCGACCGGGGCGCCGCTTCCTGTGTGCTGCCCGGCGACCGGGGCGCCGCTCCCCGCGCGCTGCCCGGCGACCGAGGTGCCGCCTCCTCGTGGCCGGGCGGCGCCAGGTCCAGCACGCCTCTGGTGACCAAGGTCGACGCACCGTCCGGGGCGACATCGCAGATCCGGATGATCAGCTGCGTCCGCGGCGCCCGGCGGGTCAGTCGCAGCCGCACCCGGGGCCGCCCGAGCACCCAGGTCTCCTCGGTCACTTCGAAGTCGAAGCAGACGGACCGTCCGTCCTCGCCCCGCTGGTCGGGCGGCAGGTCGGCCTCGTCGCCGATCGGGCGGAAGCAGCCCGCGTCCACGCCGGTGTGCAGGGGCGAACGCACCAGGACCGGGGCGCCTCGCAGGTCGTGGGCGACGCTCGTCACGTTGGGGGACGGCCAGGCGGGTTCGCCGACCCAACGGCCAGGGAGGGCGGCGCGGGCCGGGTCCGGACGGTGGGACTCGACGACGTACGCGCGCAGAAGCGGTTCGGACATCACCGGGCGCGCGCCCACGGAGCCGCGGGGAGCGGCGCCCACGGAGTCGTGGGGAGTGGCGGATGCCGAGTCGTGGGGAGTGGCGGATACGGAGCCGTGGGGAGTGGCGGATGCCGAGCCGTCGGAAGTGGCGGATACGGAGTCGTGGGAAGTGCCTGCTGCGGAGCTGCGGGGAGGGCCGGCTGCGGAGCCGCGGAGAGACCCTGACGGTGAGCCGCCCTTCAGCCAGTGGTCCCACCAGCGCAGGGTTTCCTGGAGGAAGCCGATCGCCGGTCCGGGTGACAGGTCCCGGTCGGGGTAGTGGTGCGACCAGGGTCCGATCAACCCGCGGACGCGGTCGTGGGGAAGGCGTTCGACCAGACGGAGGACGGTGTCGTGGTGCGGGTCGTACCAGCCGCCGACCGCCAGCACCGCTGCCTTGACGCCACCGAGGGCCGGAGGCGGGCCGGTGTGTGCGCCGGTGGTTCGGGGTGCGAGCCAGGCGTGCAGGGCGGGGGTCAGCGCCTCCAGGCGGGTCGACCAGACGGCCTGCCAGGAGTCGCCGGCGTACCGCGGGTCTGGCGGGAGGGCTGCGGTCGTGAGCGCCCCTGCGGAACGGGCGTGCAGGCGGGCCGCGACGGCGGAACCTCCGGGGCCGTGCCCTTCGTTCTCGTAGCGGTCGTCGGGGCAGCAGACCGCGACGACCGCCTTGAGCGGCTCGGGCGCGAGGGCCGCGATCCGGAGGGAGGCGGAGCCGCCCCGGGAGATGCCGAACACGCCCACGTTGCCGTCGCACCACGGCTGTGCGGCCAGCCACTCGACGACCTCCGCCCCGTCGGCCGCCTCCGCGGCCTCGGCCGCCGGGCCGGCGCCCGCCGGTACGCCCTCGCTGCCGCCGTACCCGCGCGCGTCGACGCGGACGGAGACGTAGCCGTGCCCCGCGTACCAGGGGTGCCGCTGGGCGTCACGCGGCGCCGTCCGGTCGGTGAGGCGGTCCGGGGCGTACTCCAGGAGGGCCGGTACGGGTTCGTCCGTCAGGGGGCGCCACACGCGCGCGTACAGCCCCGTCCCGTCGAGGGGGATCCGGAGGTCCGTGTGAGCGGTTTCGCAGGGGAAGGACGTACGGATGTGCATGGGCGGCGTTCCGAGGCATTAGCGGGGCAAAAGGTGTCGCATCCCCATGAGTCCATGAATATCGGATTGTATCGACTGATCGGCAACATACCGGTCGTGATCCGATACCGCCCGAGCTGGACGGTGGGCGCTATCGGTGATCGAAACCTGACCGGATACGCTGACTTGAGTGATGGCAGCGACCTATCGACAAACCGTGTAATCGCCAGCAGACACCAGCAGACAGGAGACCCCTCGTGACCGTCGTCGGGCCGTTCGGGCTGAGCGTGCGGGACCAGGCTCTGGAAGCCGATGTCCAGGCCGGATTGGCGGCTGTCGAGGAAGGCTTGCTCGAAGCCACCAAGAGCGAGGTGCCGTTCATCACGGGGGCCGCGCAGCACCTGGTACGGGCGGGCGGCAAGCGGTTCCGCCCGCTCCTCGTGATGCTCGCCGCGCAGTTCGGCGACCCGTATGCGCCCGGGGTGGTGCCGTCGGCCGTGGTGGTGGAGCTGACCCATCTGGCGACGCTGTACCACGACGACGTGATGGACGAGGCCGCGGTGCGGCGCGGGGTGGACAGCGCGAACACCCGCTGGGGCAATTCGGTCGCCGTCCTGACCGGCGACTTTCTGTTCGCCCGCGCCTCGCAGATCCTCGCCGACCTCGGTCCGGAGGCGGTGCGGGTGCAGGCCGTCGCGTTCGAGAGGCTGGTCACCGGGCAGATCCTGGAGACGGCCGGGCCCTCGGACGGCCGCGACCCGGTCGAGCACTACCTGGACGTGCTCGCCGGCAAGACGGGCTCGCTGGTCGCGGTGTCGTGCCGGTTCGGGGCGATGATGTCCGGCGCCGACGAGACGGTCGTGGACGTGCTCACGCAGTACGGCGAGCGGCTGGGCGTCGCCTTCCAGCTCGCCGACGACGTCCTGGACATCGCGTCGGACTCCCACGAGTCCGGCAAGACCCCGGGTACGGACCTGCGGGAGGGCGTCCCCACGCTCCCCGTGCTGCGGCTGCGGGAGCGGGCGGCGCGGCTGGGGCTGCCCGAGGACCTCGCGCTGTGCGAGCTGCTGGACTCCGACCTGTCCGACGACGGCCGGCACGCGCAGGCGCTGGAGGCCCTGCGCGCGCACCCCGCACTGGAGCAGGCCCGGCGGGACACCGTGCGGTACGCGAAGGAGGCGCGGGCGGCGCTGGCCCCCCTCCCGGAGTGCGACGCGAAGACGGCCCTGCTGGAACTGTGCGACGCGGTGGTCCATCGGGCGGGATAACCATCGGGTGGGATGGCCGCCGGGTGGGATGGCCATCGGACGGGGTAGCGACCGGGTCGGCCGACCACCGGGCGGGACGGTCGGCGAGCCGGAACGACCGATGAGCAGAACGGGCCCGTGATGAGCAGAACGGGCCCGCCCTCGGGCATCGATCCCGGCACGGTGTACCACGCACTGACCCGCCGTCCGCCTGTTCCGCCCTTTCCGTGCCTCCGGGCCGGCCGCGCGTCCGGCCATCCGTCCGGATGCTCGGCCCACCGCGGGCCGCGCCCGCCTGCCGGCCTCCGGCGCCCGTTCGCTCCGGCTGCCCCCTGAGGTATTCGCCCGTCCGCCGCCAGTGCCCGTCTGTTGCGGTCGTAGGGTCCGCCCGTCCGTCCCCGGCGCCCTTCTGTTCCCGCTGTCCGCGCCGGTTGTTCCGGCCGTCCGCGCCAGGTGCCCGTCCGGTCCGGCCGTCCGTGCCCCCCGGGCGTATGACTGGCTGAACCCCCGACCGTCGCACGGTTTGACCGCGTTGACCTGGGAAATTTCCGGCGGCACCCCTCTTACCCCTACGGGTCGGGGGAGGCGCCTCCTCCGCGTGTCATACCGGAGGTGTACGTGGAGTTGCGTCCGCGGGGTGACGCGTCCGCGCACCGGATTTGGTCAGATGGAAGCCACGGAAATCACCACTCCTCACCGATTCGGGTGAGAATGGCGGCTCAGGGTGGGAACAGTGCATCGGTGCGTAGAAGGCCGCCGCCGACGACGGAGGTAAGCCACACATGGCACGGAACGAATCCGCTGACAACACGGGCGCCGGGGAGGCCGAGGAGCTGCGCTCCGGCCGGCGCAAAGCCGCTCGGTACGTCGTCCCGGTCGCGGTCGTGGGGGTGACGGCGGCGACCATCGGACTGGTCCCGGCGCTCGCCGACTCCGGCGACCCCAGTCTGCCGAAGATCACCGCACAGCAGCTCATAGAGAAGATCGCCAAGTCGGACGTCGAGCAGCTGTCCGGCACGGTGAAGGTCAGCACCGACCTGGGCCTGCCGAACCTGGGCGGTCTGGAGAACAGCCTGGCCTCGGGCATCGCTCCGTCCGGCGACGGATCCTCGGCCGACCCGACGTCCAAGCTCACCGAGCTGGTCTCCGGCACGCACACCCTGCGCGTCGCCGCCGACGGCCCGGACAAGCAGAAGCTGTCCCTGATCGAGAGCGCGGCCGAGTACAGCCTCATTCACAACGGCAAGGACGTCTGGGGCTACGACAGCAAGTCGAACGAGGTCTACCACGGCACCGCGGCCCAGGACGGCGCGGAGCACAAGAACGAGGCTCCGGCCACGCCCAAGGACTTCGCGGACGAGGCCCTGAAGTCCGTCGACGACACCACGTCCGTGACCGTCGACGGCACCATGCAGGTCGCAGGCCGGGACGCCTACAAGCTGCTCGTCAAACCGAAGCAGTCCGGTACCACGGTCGGCGCGATCAGCATCGCCGTGGACGCGAAGACCGGCCTGCCGCTGAAGTTCACGCTGACCCCGGCGAGCGGCGGCGCGGCGGTCGTCGACGCGGGCTTCACTCAGGTCAGCTTCGCCAAGCCGGCCGCCTCGACCTTCGACTTCACCCCGCCGAAGGGCGCCAAGGTGACCGAGGAGGACAAGTCCAAGTCCGCCGAGGTCCCGGATCCCGAGTCCGGCCACGACCTCGCCAAGGGTCCGCAGGGCCACGAGGTACTGGGCGAGGGCTGGAATGCGATAGCCACCTTCGACACGGGTGAGAAGGGCGGCCTGCCGTCCGGTTCCGCCGGCGGTGACCTGGGCGGCTTCCTCGGCTCGCTCGGCGACCAGGTGAGCGGCAAGTTCGGCAAGGGCACGGTCTTCTCCACCCGCCTGGTCAACGCCCTGATCACGGACGACGGCAAGGTGTACGTCGGCGCCGTGACCAAGGACGCCCTGGTGAAGGCGGCGGACTCGGGGCAGTAGGTACCCTGCGGGCACGACGAATCGAGGGAGCCGATGGACGAACCGTCCGCCACGGGGCGAAGGACGGCGCGGGAGCCGGAGGACGCGGGGCCGAGCGTCATCGACACCCGCGGCCTGACCAAGCGCTACCGCGGCGGACAGCTCGCCGTCGACGGTCTGGACCTGACCGTCCCGGCGGGCAGCGTCTTCGGCTTCCTCGGTCCGAACGGCTCCGGCAAGACCACCACCATCCGCATGCTGATGGGACTCATCGAGCCCACCTCCGGCACCGCGCGGGTACTCGGGCGGCCCATGCCCCGTTCGGCACGCGCCGTGCTGCCGCAGGTGGGTGCGCTCATCGAGGGCCCCGCCCTGTATGGCTTCCTCTCCGGCCGGGACAACCTCGTACGCTACGACGCTGCCGATCCGACCGCCGACCCGCGCACCCGGCGGGCCCGGGTCGCCGAAGCCTTGGACCGGGTGGGCCTGGCCGCCGCCGCGGGCAAGAAAGCCAGGGCCTACTCGCTGGGTATGAAGCAGCGGCTCGGGCTGGCCGCCGCGCTGCTCCAGCCGCGCAGGCTCCTCGTCCTGGACGAGCCGACCAACGGGCTCGACCCGCAGGGCATGCGCGAGATCCGTTCCCTGGTCCGGGAGTTGGCGTCCGACGGCACGACCGTCTTCCTCTCCTCCCATCTCCTCGACGAGATCGAGCAGGTGTGCACGCACGCGGCGGTGATGGCGCAGGGCCGGCTCATCACCCAGGGCGCGGTGGCGGACCTGGCTGCTGGGGCGCGCGGCCGGCTGGTCGTGACCACGCCGGACACCGGGGATGCGGCCCGGGTGCTCAAGGAGCGGGGCGTGGGCGATGTCGTGGTCGCCGAGGACCGGGTGACCGCGGAGCCCCCGGAGGGTGAACTCGCCGACTTGAACGCCGCGTTGGTGTCGGCCGGAGTCCGCGTCCGCGGCTTCGGGGTGGAACGGGCATCGCTGGAGGACGCGTTCGTGGCACTGACCGGAGAGGGGTTCGATGTCACAGGTTGACGCCGGGGTGGGCGAGTCCACGGCCGCGGTGCCGACGGCCGGGCCCGGGGCCGGCCGTGCCCCGAACCCGCTGTGGACCTTCGGGTTCCTGCGCAGCGAACTGCTCACCACCTTCCGGCGCTGGCGCACGCTCGCGTTGCTGGGTGTGCTGGCCGCGGTGCCGATCCTGGTCGGCATCGCCGTCAAGATCGAAACGCGGGGCGGTTCATCGGTCGGCGGTGGCGGCGGCGAGGGGCCGGCGTTCATCACGCAGATCACCAACAACGGCCTGTTCCTGGTGTTCACCGCGCTGGCCGCGACGCTCCCGTTCTTCCTTCCGATGGCGATCGGGGTC
This sequence comes from Streptomyces sp. NPDC004629, assembly GCF_042873595.1. Lineage (NCBI taxonomy): Bacteria > Bacillati > Actinomycetota > Actinomycetes > Kitasatosporales > Streptomycetaceae > Streptomyces > Streptomyces sp. NPDC004629. The sequence continues at coordinate 111,008 of NZ_JBIALO010000021.1, forward strand.
GTCGCGGGCGACGCGGTCGCCGGCGAGGCCAACGCCGGAACGCTGCGCTATCTCCTGGTCGCCCCGGCGGGCCGCACCCGCCTGCTGCTCACCAAGTACGCGACGACGATGGCGTTCTGTCTGGTGGCCACGCTCGTGGTGGCGCTCTCGGCGCTGGCCGTAGGGGCGCTGCTGTTTCCGCTGGGCGATCTGACGACCATCTCCGGCACGCGGATAGGCTTCGCCGACGGCTTGGCGCGTGCGCTGCTGATCGCCCTGGTCGTGGCCGCGTCGTTGATCGGTCTTGCCGCCCTCGGTCTGTTCGTCTCCACCCTGACCAACAGCGGGATCGCGGCGATGGCCACCACGGTGGGTCTGCTGATCACCGTGCAGATCCTCGACCAGATACCGCAACTGCACGCGATCCAGCCGTACTTCTTCTCGCACTACTGGCTGTCCTTCGCCGACCTGATGCGCGACCCGGTCTACTGGGACGACCTGGTCAGGAACCTCGGGCTGCAGGCGCTGTACGCGGTGGTGTTCGGCTCGGCGGCCTGGGCGCGGTTCACGACGAAGGACATCACCGCGTAAGGGCGCCCTCCTTACGGGGCCGGGGCGCTTGGACGGCCGTGTCCGTCTCGTGCGGGAAGTGCGCGAGCGGTGCCTCCTGCGCGAAGAAGGTCTTCGCGCGCGCCAGCGCCTCCGCGTCCTTGAGTACGTCGCCCTGTGCGCTGCCGCAGCCGAGCAGGACGCCGCCGAAGCGCATCGCCAGGTACGCGGCCGAGTTGTTGAGCGTGCCGATCAGCGGGGCGGCGACATCGGGTTCGCGGGCCGCGAGCGCGGTGACGCCCCAGAGGGTGCGGCCGGCCAGGGTCGCCTTGAAGTCGATGCCGGGGGTGCGCAGCCAGCCGGACCAGTGGTCCAGGTAGCGCTTGGTCGGGCCGGACACCGAGTACCAGTACAGCGGCGAGGCGATCACGATGTCCGTGGCGGCGAGCGTGGCGTCCAGGAGCCGGCCCGCGGCGGTGTCGGAGGGCGGCCGCACATGGTCGCCGTCATGGCGCAGGTCGGTGAACTCGGGCAGCGGGTGGTCGAGCAGGCGGATCCACTCCTGCTCGACGTCTACGGGCAACTGCTCGGCGGCCCTGCGGGCCAGCAGTTCGGTGTTGCCGTCGAGACGGGCGCTGCCCAGCACGAACAGGAAACGGCGGGTCATCGATCCCCCCAGGTGATCGGCACGAGAGGAATACAGGCTTGCGCATCATATGCACACGCAAGAATGCTGCGTCGAGTGTGCGGAGGACGCGATGGGCAGGCGCTGCCGGGACTGCGGGGAGGGCCCCGGTGAAGCGGATCGCCGGCCGGACCGTCGTGTTGCGGCGCCCGGGAGGGCTCCTGGTGCGAGTCTGTGACGTCGCAGTGACGCGGAAACGGTGGCGAGCGGCGACACTCGACAGTACGCATGGGTACGACCGGATCGTGACGCCGGGGGAGTGAGGGGGCAGATGTCTCGACTCAGCCGCGAGGAGAAGCGGGAAGAACGGCGCGGCGCGGGTCCGGCGGCACCGGTGGACGTCCGTGTCTCGGCCGCGGGCGAGGCGACGGTCGACGGCGTACCCCTTGCCGCACTCCCCGGTCGGGAGATCCAGCACGCCGTCCTGGACCACCTCCACCGCTTGGCCCGCACGCTCGGCCACCCCGTACGGGCGGTGATCCACGACGCCCGCGTCGGCTATGTGGTCCCGCTCCAGGTCGACACCAACGGCGCCAGCCACTTCACGGCTGACCCGGCAAGGATGACTCCGCAGGCCAAGGCGGGGGAGGGGGCGTCGGAGAAGTCCGGGGCGGCTTCGGAACCGGGGCCGCCGGAAGAGGCGGAAGTGCGGGAGGGACCCGGGGAGTCGGCCGACGGCACCTCCTCGGGCTCAGGTCACGGCTCCGCCGCCGCCACCGCCGAACGGCCGCCGTATCGCGACAGGTCCACCCACTTTCTGCGGCCCGTCGCCGAACCGGCGCGGGAGGTCGCTCCGACGTTCCCGCTGCGTGCGGTCTCGGAGCCGCCGCACGCGCAGCCCCCGGTGCCGGAATCGCTGTCGCACGCGCAGGCCCCGGTATCGGAGCCGACGCCGCACGCGCAGGCTGCGGCCATGTTCGGGCCTGGGCGGGTGACGGACGTCGCCCCGGGCACGGTCCGGCCCCCCACCGGCGTCTTCGGACCGCCCCCGGTCATGCCCGGCCCCCCGTCCCGCCCGGCGGACCCGCCTCACCTCACGGACCCGCCGCGCCCCACGGACCCGCCGCGCCCCGTCGAGGAGTCCCTGTCTGCCGAGCCGGTCCCGGGCGCGGTGCTGAAGCCGGCGGGTGCACGCGGGGCGGACGGTACGTCCGGTTCCGCGCCGGACTGGGTGTCCGACGCGGCCGTTTCGGGGGCGAGTTCCGCCTTCGCGCTCAGCGTCCCCGAGTCACCCCGCACCACCCCCCGTCCGCCCGTCGTCGACTTTCCCGCCGGGGCCGATCCCGATCCCAGGCCGACGCCGGCCCGCGGGTTCGATGCCGTGGCCGAGGCCGTGCTCGGGGACGGGGAGGGCGGCGGGGCCGCGCTCGGGGAGCCGACCGCGCGGATCAACGAGGCCGTCAGGGCGGGGCGGATCGACGCGGCGGCCGAGCTGGCGAAGCGTACCGTCGAGGAGGCCACCGCCGACCTGGGGCCCGATCACCCCGAAGTGCTCCGGCTGCGCGAACTGACCGCCTACATCGCCTACTTGTCCGGCGATCCGCTGCACGCCTTCCGGTTGTCGCTGGACCTCGCCCGGCTCCGCCGCAGCAGCCGGGACCCCGACGCGGCCTACGGCAACGTACAGAGCGCGGCGGCGGCCTGGCGCGCCGTACGCGACCCCGAACAGGGTCTCAGCCTCGGCCGGGACCTGATCGCCCTGTGGACGGAACTCACCGCCGAGGACGGTCCGGCGGCCGAAGACATCGAGCAACTGGAGTCCGCACACGCCCGCATGGTCCGCCTGACCGAACGCGCAGCCCGGGCGGCCGACTAGCCCGAGCGGCCGACCGGACCGACCGGGACCCGCCGCCCGTCACTGCACGCAGAACTCGTTGCCCTCCGGGTCGGTCATCACCACCCACTCCCCGCCGTTCTCCCGCACCCGCTGCTGCACCCGCGCGCCCAGCCGCTCCAGTCGTCCGACCTCGTCCTCGCGTCCGCCCGTGCCCGCGTGCACGTCGATGTGGAGCCGGTTCTTGCCGGACTTCGGTTCCGGGACCCGCTGAAACAGCAGCCGCCGCCCCAGCCCGGTACCGCTGTCCTTGTCGTACGGATCGTCGGGATGCCGTACGGCGATCAGGTCCCGGAAGGCGGGGCGGCCGTGGTGCTCGACGGTCGCCCCGCCGGACAGCGCGCCGAGCCCCAGCAGCCGTTCGACGAGCGCGCTGTTGTCCTCGACCTCGTAGTGCAGCGCGGCGGCCCAGAAGTCGGCTTGCGCGTGCGGGTCGGCGGCGTCGATGACCAGTTTCCAGTGGAGCGGGACGGGGCCTGGCACGGATGTCTGTGTCATACCGACCACGTATACCCGACGCCGCTGACAGTCCCGCCGAACGGCAGCCGGCCCCCTGCTCGGCGTTCCCGTCGTCTCCGTCACGCACGAGCAGGCCGGGGAGTACGTCGGCTGGCTCAGCGGCTTCTGGGGATTCGACGGTCCCGCATCGGCGCGGATCACCCGCGACCTGCTGGGATGGCAGCCGACCCGTCCCGGGCTGATGGCCGACCTGAAGGCGGGTCACTACTTCGCCTGAAGCAGCGCGGGCGCGGCCGGCGTGCTCGGTCGGCGCCGGATGCCTCCTGCTGTGGCTTACCGTGTCCGGCGCGTTCTCCGGCATCGGGGAACCGGAAGGCCAAGGGCGCCCACCAGGCTCAAACCGGCGTAGCCGGGAACGCATGCCCCGCCCACTCGGCCCGCAGCCCCGGCGGGGCTGCCGACGAGCCACTGCCTGCCGAACCCTGACGCCCAGCCGAACGAAGCCGTTCGCGCCGAGCGCCGCGCCGTCGGTGCGGGCCGCGTCCGCGAAGCGGTCCCGCTTTGCGTCGTGGAACTGCCCGCGCACGTGGCGCTGGGTGTTCTTCGCCTCGGTGCTGCTGGCCGCCGCGTTGCTGCTCGCGGCCGTGCGGCTGATCCCGGCGCAGTCCGCACCGCCGTTCCGGCTCCGCGGCTTCGACCTGCCCGGCGCGGTCACGGCCGCAGCCGCGCTGCTGCTCGCCGCCTACGCCGTCGTACGCCTCGAACACGGCCTCGACGGCTGGCCGTAGACCCTGTCGGCGGCGGTCGCCGCGCTGCTGCTGGCCGCCGCCTTCCTCGCGATCGAGCGGCGTTCCGCGCATCCGCTGGTGCGGTTCGGCATCCTGCGCAACGGCCCGGTCGTGCGCGCCGGCCTCGGGGCGCTGCTGTTCGTCGGCGCCTTCTTCGGCTTCCCGTTCGTGGTCACGCTCTGCCTGCAGGAACTGCGCGGCTGGTCGTCCCTGCGGACGGCGCTCGCGCTCGTCATCATGGGCTGCGACGCGGTCCTCGCCGCGACCCTCACCCCGAAACTGGTCGCCCGCTACGGCAACGCCCGCGTGATCGTCGGCGGCTTCCTGCCGGCCGTGCTCGCCTACGGGCTGTTCCTGCCGGTCGGCCTGGACTGGCCGTACCCGGCGATGTTCCCCACAATGATCACCGCAAGGTCTGGCGGGCGGTCTGCTGCACACCTCGACCCAGTTCGGTTCGGCGATCGGGATCTCGGCGGTGACCGCGGTCTACGGCCTGGCGGCCTCCGGATCCGGCTCCGGTCCCGAGGCGACGCTCTCCGCCTTCCGGGCGGCGCTCGCCATGCCGGTCGTCATGGTCCTGCTGGGCACGGCGCTCTCGCTGGCGAGCGCGCGGGCCGTGCGGGCCGATCGACGGGCGGCGCGCAGCGCGTCCCAGGTCAGCAGCGACAGCGCCAGCCACACCAGCGCGAACCCGGCCCAGCGCTCGGGCGGCATGGCCTCGCCGAAGTAGAGGACGCCCAGCAGGAACTGGAAGACGGGCGCCAGGTACTGCAACAGCCCCAGTGTCGACAGGGGCACCCGTATCGCCGCCGCGCCGAAGCAGACGAGGGGGAGCGCGGTGACCACGCCGGTGGCGGCGAGCAGGGCCGCATGGCCGGCGCCGCCACCGGTGAAGGTGGAGTCGCCGTGCGCGTTCAACCACAGCAGATAGCCGAGCGCGGGCAGGAACTGGACCGCGGTCTCGGCGGCCAGTGACTCGATGCCGCCGAGGTTGACCTTCTTCTTCACCAGCCCGTAGGTGGCGAAGGAGAAGGCGAGACTCAGGGAGATCCACGGCGGGCGGCCGTAACCGACGGTCAGCACCACCACCGAGGCGAAGCCGACCCCGACCGCCACCCACTGCACGGGCCGCAGCCGCTCCTTCAGGATCAGCACGCCCATCGCGATGGTGACCAGGGGATTGATGAAGTACCCGAGGGACGCCTCGACCACGTGTCCGGCGTTCACGGCCCAGATGTAGACACCCCAGTTGACCGTGATCACCGCCGCCGCGACCGTGATCAGCGCGAGCCGGCGCGGCTGGCGCAGCAGTTCCCCGGCCCAGGCCCAGCGCCGTACGACGAGCAGCAGCACGGCGACGAGGGCCAGGGACCACACCATCCGGTGGGCGAGGATCTCCATCGCTCCGGCGGGCTTCAGCAGGGGCCAGAACAGCGGCACGAGCCCCCACATCCCGTAGGCCGCGAAGCCGTTCAGCAGACCTGTCCGCCGTTCACCCCTCGACTCGCCGGCCACGAGCCCCTCCCTCTCACATCCTCGCGCGCGTGTTCCCCCTGGACGAAGGTAGCGCCGAGCGCCCCCGCCTGTCATACCCGTATTGGCATACGGTCATGACAGGGCAGGGGCGCGGGATCGGGGCTCGGGGCTCGCGGTGCGGCGGTCAGCCCTTGAGCGCGGCGGCGACGGCCTCCGTGATCGGGGTGGTCGGCCGCCCGGCCAGGCGGGACAGATCGCCGGTGGAGACGACCAGCTCGCCCTTGGCGATCGACGCGTCGACGCCGACCAGGATCGCGGCCATCGCCTCGGGCACCCCGGCGCCGGTCAGGATGCCCAGCAGGGTCTCGCCCGGCACGGAGTTGTAGGCGATCTCCTTGCCGGTCTGCCTGCTCAGCTCGGCCGCGTACTCGTCCAGGCTCCACGCCTCGTCGCCGCCCAGCTCGTACGTCTTGTTCTCGTGCCCCTCGCCGGTGAGCACGGCGACGGCGGCGGCCGCGTAGTCGGCGCGCGAGGCCGACGAGATCCGGCCCTCGCCCGCCGCCGCGACGACGGCGTCGTGCGCGAGCACCGGGGCCAGGTTCTCCGTGTAGTTCTCGTGGTACCAGCCGTTGCGCAGCAGCGTGTAGGGCAGGCCGGAGGCCAGCAGCACCTGCTCGGTGGCCCGGTGGTCGTCGGCGAGGGCGGCCGTCAGGCTGCCGGGGCCGCTGGTGTAGGCGAGCAGGGCGACGCCGGCCGTCCTGGCGGCGTCGATGACGACGGTGTGCTGTTGGACCCGGCCCTTGTCGAACTCGTTGCCGGAGATCAGCAGCACCCTGTCGCCTGTGGCGAAGAGGTTGTCGAAGGTCTCGGGCCGGTTGTAGTCGGCCACGGCGATCCGCACACCGCGGGCCGCGAATTCGGCGGCCTTCGCCTCGTCGCGCACGACGGCGGTGATCTGCTCGGCCGGGACCTTCTCCAGCAACTGGTTGATGACGTGGCGGCCGAGGTGTCCGGTGGCTCCGGTGACGACGATGCTCATGGTGGAGAACTCCTAGTGGGGTGCGTCTGTCGCTAACCCTAGGAGTTGCGCTAACCCGGGGAAAGTACCCACTTTGAAGTAAGGTACGGGTATGGGAGTTAGTGCAGTGGAGAAGACGGCCCGGGACGCCGGCGAGGCGACGTGCCCCTACCGTCTCGTCCTCGAACACGTCACCAGCCGCTGGGGCGTCCTCGTCCTGATCGAGCTGCTGGACCGCCCCCACCGGTTCAGCGAACTGCGCCGGGCGGTCGGGCGCTTCGGCCGGGACGTCAGCGAGAAGATGCTCGCCCAGACCCTCCAGGTCCTGGAACGCGACGGGTTTGTGCACCGGGACGCCAAGCCGGTGATCCCGCCCCGGGTCGACTACTCGCTCACCGCGCTCGGCCGTGAGGCGGCGCAGCAGGTCCGGGCGCTGGCGCTGTGGACCGAGACGCGGATGGGGCAGGTGCGGGAGGCCCGGGAGCGGTACGACGAGAAGAAGCGCGCCGCGACGACGGACGCCCCACCCGCCTGACACCCCCCGCGTGAACGCCCCCGCCCCCCAGCCGCTCGGCCGCCGACCGCGCCAGCCGCTCGGAAGGCATGGCCGCGTCACTGGCTCGGACGCCTGCCGCGTCAGCTGCTTGGAAGGCACAGACCGCCGGGTCAGCTGCTTGGGAGGCATGGCCCGGATGTGTGAGCTGCTCGGGGGCACGGCCCCGGACGTGTCAGTTGCTCGGCGGCCCAGCCGCGTCGGCTGCTTGGGCGTCGGTCCGCGTCAGCTGCTTGGAAAGCACAGCCCGGCCGTGTCAGCCGCTCGGGAGGCATGGACTGGATGTGTCAGCTGCTCGGGCGGCCCCGGCCGCACCGGCTGCTCGGCCGCGTCGGCCGTGTCGGCTGTTTGGAAGGCACGGCCCGGCGATGTCAGTTGCGCGGGCGGCCCGGTTGTGTCGGCTGCTTGGGCGTCGGGCCGCGTCGGCTGCTTGGAAGGCACAGCCCGGCTGTGTCAGCCGCTCGGGGCGGAGGTGGCAGCTGCTTGGGTGGCCGGATGTTGGTTGGGGCGGGGGCCCGGACGCGGTGGTGCGTCCGGGCCCCGCCCTGCCGTGCGGTCGGTCGCCGGCAGGCGGATCGCTCCGCCCGCGGCGGTCAGCCGATGACGGTCCACGTGTCGTTGCCGGCCAGCAGGGCCGCGAGGTCACCCTTGCCGCGCTGCTCGACGGCCGCGTCGAGCTGCTCGGCCATCTGCGTCTCGTACACCGGGCGCTCGACGCTGCGTAGGACGCCGATGGGCGTGTGGTGCAGGGTGTCCGGGTCGGCCAGCCGGGACAGGGCGAAAGCCGTGGCCGGCGAGGCCGCGTGGGCGTCGTGGACGAGGATGCGGTCCTCGTTGTCGGGCGTCACCGTGACGATCTCCAGATCGCCGGTGAGCGGGTCGCGCACCACGCCCCGGCCGCCGTCCGGGCCGAACCGGACCGGCCGCCCGTGCTCCAGGCGGATCACCGCCTCCTGGGCGCCGTGCTGGTCCTTGAGCGCTTCGAAGGCACCGTCGTTGAAGATGTTGCAGTTCTGGTAGATCTCCACCAGCGCGGTGCCCGGGTGGGCCGCGGCCTCCCGCAGCACGCCGGTGAGGTGCTTGCGGTCGGAGTCGATGGTCCGGGCCACGAACGACGCCTCAGCGCCGAGCGCCAGCGAGACGGGGTTGAACGGCGCGTCCAGGGAGCCCATCGGCGTCGACTTGGTGATCTTGCCGACCTCCGACGTCGGCGAGTACTGGCCCTTGGTCAGACCGTAGATCCGGTTGTTGAAGAGGAGGATCTTCAGGTTGACGTTGCGGCGCAGCGCGTGGATGAGGTGGTTGCCGCCGATCGACAGCGCGTCGCCGTCGCCCGTGACGACCCAGACGGACAGATCGCGCCGGGTGGCGGCCAGACCGGTCGCGATCGCGGGAGCGCGGCCGTGGATGGAGTGCATCCCGTAGGTGTTCATGTAGTACGGGAACCGGGAGGAGCACCCGATGCCCGACACGAACACGACGTTCTCCCGGGCCAGACCCAGCTCCGGCATGAAGCCCTGCACCGCCGCCAGGATCGCGTAGTCACCGCATCCCGGGCACCAACGCACCTCCTGGTCCGACTTGAAGTCCTTCATCGACTGCCGGGCCCCGGCCTTCGGCACGAGCGAGAGTGCCTCGATCGTGTCCGTGCCGCTCGTGGACGTCTCAGCCATCGATGGCCTCCTTCAGCGCCGCGGCGAGCTGTTCCGCCTTGAACGGCATTCCGCTGACCTGGTTGTAGGAGCGGGCGTCGACCAGATACTTCGCCCGGATCAGCAGGGCGAGCTGACCCAGGTTCATCTCCGGGACCACCACCTTCTCGTAGCGTCTCAGCACCTCTCCGAGATTCCCTGGGAACGGGTTGAGATGGCGCAGATGGGCCTGTGCCACCGGCACCCCCTGGAGCCGCAGCCGGCGCACCGCCGCGGTGATGGGCCCGTAGGTGGAACCCCAGCCCAGGACGAGGAGGCGCGCGTCGTCCGGATCGTCGACCTCGATGTCGGGCACCTCGATGCCTTCGATCTTCGCCTGCCGGGTGCGGACCATGAAGTCGTGGTTGGCCGGGTCGTAGGAGATGTTCCCCGTGCCGTCCTGCTTCTCGATGCCTCCGATGCGGTGCTCAAGACCCGGCGTGCCCGGGACGGCCCACGGGCGGGCGAGCGTCTCGGGGTCGCGCTTGTAGGGCCAGAACACCTCGGTGCCGTCGTCCAGGGTGTGGTTGGGGCCCTGTGCGAACCGCACGCGCAGATCGGGCAGTTCCTCCAGCGCGGGGATCCGCCACGGCTCGGAGCCGTTGGCCAGGTAGCCGTCGGACAGCAGCAGCACCGGCGTGCGGTACGTCAGCGCGATCCGGGCCGCCTCCAGGGCCGCGTCGAAGCAGTCGGCCGGCGTGCGCGGCGCGACGATCGGCACCGGGGCCTCGCCGTTGCGGCCGAACATCGCCTGCAACAGGTCGGCCTGCTCGGTCTTGGTCGGCAGACCGGTCGAGGGTCCGCCGCGCTGGATGTCGATCACCAGCAGCGGCAGCTCAAGCGAGACGGCGAGCCCGATGGTCTCCGACTTCAGGGCCACACCGGGGCCGCTCGTCGTCGTCACCGCCAGGGAGCCGCCGAAGGCCGCCCCGAGCGCGGCGCCGATGCCGGCGATCTCGTCCTCGGCCTGGAAGGTGCGCACACCGAAGTTCTTGTGCTTGGACAGCTCGTGCAGGATGTCCGAGGCCGGGGTGATCGGATACGAGCCGAGGAACAGCGGCAGGTCCGCCTGGCGGGAGGCGCTGACCAGGCCGTAGGCCAGGGCCAGGTTCCCGGAGATGTTGCGGTAGGTGCCCACCGGGAAGGCCTTCGCGGCGGGGGCGACCTCGTAGGAGACGGCGAAGTCCTCCGTGGTCTCGCCGAAGTTCCAGCCCGCGCGGAAGGCCGTCAGGTTGGCCTCGGCGATCTCCGGCTTCTTCGCGAACTTGGTCCGCAGGAACCTCTCCGTGCCCTCGGTCGGCCGGTGGTACATCCACGACAGCAGGCCCAGCGCGAACATGTTCTTGCTGCGCTCGGCCTCCTTGCGGGTGAGGTCGAAGTCCTTCAGCGCCTCCACCGTCAGTGTGGTCAGCGGCACCGGGTGCAGTCCGTAGCCGTCCAGCGAGCCGTCCTCCAGCGGGCTGGTGGCGTAGCCGACCTTCTGCATCGCCCGTTTGGTGAACTCGTCCGTGTTGACGATGATCTCCGCGCCGCGCGGCAGGTCGCCGATGTTCGCCTTCAGCGCGGCCGGGTTCATCGCCACGAGGACGTTCGGCGCGTCGCCGGGCGTGAGGATGTCGTGGTCGGCGAAGTGCAGCTGGAACGACGAGACACCCGGCAGGGTGCCGGCGGGGGCCCGGATCTCCGCCGGGAAGTTCGGCAGTGTCGACAGGTCGTTGCCGAACGACGCCGTCTCCGAGGTGAACCGGTCACCCGTGAGCTGCATACCGTCACCCGAGTCGCCCGCGAACCGGATGACCACCCGTTCCAGACGCCGGACGTCCTTCGTACCGCCCGGTTTGCGCTGCTCTCCTACGACGGCACCGTCGGCCTGCTCCGCTGGGCTGCTGACCTGGCTGGTCACTGAACTGGACCTCCTTCGAGGCTGCTGTCCGGGCATGGTCGTCCCAGGGACCTTCCCAGGATCAACCCTACGTCGCTTAGGGTCGCCTTCCCGCGGCCATTCGCATGATGGACGGCATTCCGAGACGGCCCGTTGCCCCGACGTGTCACGATGTCCCGCCCCCCAGGCTCTTTCGAAGACGCTCCCGGCTCGTTCCCGGTACTCACTTCCCGTTCTGGCACACGGCCATCCCGCATGCCGGGAAATACGACCGGCTAACCCGCCGCCGGCACCCTGTCAGGCCATCACGATCCGGATGGGCCCTCACGAGTTCAGATAGGTGAGAACGGCCAGAACCCGCCGGTGGTCCCCCTCGCTCTGCGACAGGCCCAGCTTCAGGAAGATGTTGCTGACGTGCTTCTCCACGGCCCCGTCGCTGACGACCAGCTGCTTGGCGATCGCCGAGTTCGTCCGCCCCTCCGCCATCAGCCCCAGGACCTCCCGCTCCCGCGGCGTGAGCCCCGCGAGCACGTCCTGCTTGCGGCTGCGGCCGAGCAGCTGCGCGACGACCTCCGGGTCCAGGGCCGTACCGCCCCGCGCCACCCGCACCACCGCGTCCACGAACTCCCGCACCTCGGCGACGCGGTCCTTGAGCAGATATCCGACGCCGCGGCTGGAACCGGCCAGCAGTTCGGTGGCGTAGCGCTCCTCCACATACTGCGACAGCACCAGCACCCCGAGGTCCGGGTGCGCCTTGCGCAGCCGTACGGCGGCCCGCACCCCCTCGTCCGTGTGCGTCGGCGGCATTCGCACGTCCGCGACCACCACGTCCGGCAGCGCACCCTGCGCCGCCAGGTCCGCAATGGTCTTGATCAGCGCCTCGGCATCTCCGACGCCGCCCACCACCTCGTGCCCGCGGTCGGTCAGCAACCGGGTCAGGCCCTCTCTGAGCAGCACCGAATCCTCGGCGATGACCACCCGCACCCTGTCCTCCACGTCCTCCACGATCCTCCGGCCCCCCACAGCCCGAACCTCCGACGGTGCCCGTCCGTACGAAGGTCCAGCATCCCAGCAATCCCACCGCACCGCGCCCGCGTCATCGGAACAACGGACGAATCAGCGGCACCGGAGGAGGAGACCGCGTCATGCCGGATTCGGTTGCCTGCCGCCTCGTTCCGCACGCGCGCGTGGCTTGCGGGCCCATGCGCTGCGGGCCTGTGTGTTGTGGACCGGTGTGCGGCGCGCCTGTGTTGCGGATGCGTGAGCTGCGCGCCGGTCGGCCGCGGGCCTGTGTGCTGTGGGTCTATGTGCGGCGCGCCTATGTGTTGCGGATGCGTGTGCGGCGCCTGTGTTGCGGATCCGTGTGCTGCGTGCCGGTTGGCCGGGGGCCTGTGTGCTGCGGAACTGTGTGCTGCTGGACCGTGTGCTGCGCGCCCGCGCGTCGCGTGCCCGGCGCGGCATGTCCGCGCGGCCCGGGTGCCACCCATGTCGGGCGGTGGCCGGGCCGCGCGCGGCCGTGGTCAGCCTCGCCAGGGCAGTTCCGCCGTCACACGGGTCGGGCCGCCCGGCGGGGAGTCCACCACCAGGATCCCGTCCACCGCGTCCAGCCGCTCCGCCAGCCCGGCCAGACCCGAACCCCCGGACACGTCGGCTCCGCCCACCCCGTCGTCCACGACCTGCAGCATCAGCCGGTCGTCCGACCGCCAGACATCCACCGACGCCCACCGGGCCCGGGAGTGCTTGCTGATGTTCTGCAGCAGCTCCGAGACCGTGAAGTAGGCGATCCCCTCGATCGCCGGCGCGGGACGCCGTGTCAGGTCCACCTCGACCTGCACCGGCACGGTGCAGCGGGAGGCGACCGCGGAGAGGGCGGCGTCCAGACCGCGGTCCGTCAGCACGGCGGGATGGATACCCCGGGCCAGGTCCCGCAGCTCCTGGAGCGCCGTCTTCACCTCGCCGTGCGCCTCATCCACCATCCGCGCCGCCGACTGCGGGTCCTCAGTCAGCTTCTCCTTCGCCAGCCCCAGGTCCATCGCCAGCGCCACCAGCCGGGCCTGCGCCCCGTCGTGCAGGTCCCGTTCGATCCGCCTCAGGTCCGCCGCCGCCGTGTCGACCACCACGCCCCGGTCCGACTCCAGCTCCACCACCCGCGCCGACAGCCGCGACGGCCCGAGCAGTCCGTACACCAGCAGCCGGTCCACCATCGTCAGCGCCCGCACGATCCACGGCGTGGCCAGCGTGAACAGCAGCCCGACCAGCGCCGTGACGGTGATCTCGAAAGGGTTGTCGAGGCAGACCCGGTGGTGTTCGTCGCCGTAGAGCTGAATGCCGCCCTGTCCGGCGTACGCAGGAAAGACCCGGAACCACAGCGGATACGTCACCAGCGACCAGCCGATCGCCCAGAAGGTCACCGCGACGACGAAGGAGAACACCGCCCAGGGGAAGTGCAGCAGCGCGTACAGCAGATGCCGCCACGACGTGCCGCTCTTCAGGACCGCGCCCATCCAGGCCATGACGCCCGGCTTGCGCATCCGCAGCGGCTCCGGTTCGGCGACCTCCAGGCCGAGCAGTCCGCGCGCCCGTGCCCGCTCCAGCGCGCCCAGACCGCGGCATCCCGCCAGCGCCCCCGCCAGGACCGGAATCCCGAGGAACGTCACCAGCAGCCCCGCCCCGAACGACACCATCGTCACCGCGTACGAGAACATCAGGATGCTGATCGGCAGGCTCAGCAGCACATAGCCGAACTCGCGCCAGCTGCGCGCCGCGAACGGCGCGCGCAGTGCGGCCGGCAGCCGGTGCCGGCCCGCACCGTCGTATTCGTATCGGTGCCCGTACCCCTGTCCGTACTCCGTGGCCATCGGCGTCGTCCCGTTCTCCTCGTCAGCGGCCTTCTGCCGTACCCCCACCCTCCTGTGCCGCGGGTTCGCGGACCATGGAGGCCGTCGGCGTCTTGGACGGGGGGTTTTCCCCACCCCGGGTCAGGAGATCTCCGTACGGTCCCGCCAGGGCAGCTCGGCGGTGACCGTGGTCGGCCCGCCGACCGGGGAGTCGACCACGAACAGCCCGTCGACGGCGCCGAGCCGCTCCGCGAGCCCGCGCATCCCGCTGCCCGCGTCGAGCCGCGCCCCGCCCCGGCCGTCGTCCCACACCTGGATGAGCAGCCGGTCCTCGGACCGCCAGACCTCGACGGACGCGGTCCGCGCGCCACTGTGCTTGCTGATGTTCTGCAGCAGCTCCGAGACCGTGAAGTAGGCGATGCCCTCGATCGCGGCGGCCGGTCTCGACTCCAGGTCGGCGGTCACCTTCACCGGCACCGTGCAGCGGGAGGCCACCGAGGACAGCGCGGCGTCCAGGCCGCGGTCGGTGAGGACGGCCGGATGGATGCCCCGGGCCAGGTCGCGCAGCTCCTGGAGGGCGAGCTTCACCTCGCCGTGCGCCTCCTCGACCATCGTCGCGGCCGAGTCGGGATCCTCCAGGAGCTTCTCCTTCGCCAGGCCGAGCCCCATCGCCAGATTGACCAGCCGGGCCTGCGCCCCGTCGTGCAGGTCCCGCTCGATCCGCCGCAGGTCCGCCGCCGCGGTGTCCACCACGGTCCCGCGGTCGGACTCCAGTTCGGCGATACGGCGCTCCAGCTCGTCGGAGGGGGACAGCAGACCGCGCACCATCACCCGGTCCACGTTCGCCAGGCCCCGCGCGATGAACGGCAGTACCGGCCACAGCACGAACAGCGAGGTGAGCGTGATGACGAAGGTGAGGACCCCCCAGGGCAACCGGATGAAGTCGTACAGCAGGGTCCGCCAGCCCACCGGGTCCTTCAACGCCATCCACATCCGCTGCAGCAGCCCGCCGCCCCTGCCGAGCGGCAGCGGGCTCGGCTCGTCCACCCGCACCCCGAGCAGCGCCCGGGCCCGCCCCCGTTCCAGCTTTCCCAGCCCCCGCGCGCCGAGCAGGGTGGCGGCGAGCAGCGGGAAACCGATCACGGTGAGGGTCAGCGCGCCACTGGCGACGAGCGTCGTGGTCGCGTAGGTGAAGCCGAGCAGCGCCACCGGCAGGTTCGCCAGGAGATGCGCGATCTCCTTCCAGGTGTGAGCGTCGAAGGCGAAGCGGGCCGGCGGCAGACGGTCGTCACAGTCGGTCGGGGCCGTCCCGGCGGATGGGATTCGAGCGGTCATACGGGCTAGCGTGCCGTGCGCCGCGCTCCCGCGCCATGAGGTCCGCCGCCGCGGGGCCCGGGGGAGAACCCCACCTTTCCGTCCCGCCCGCGGACCGGGGCGAGCGGAGTCTGTGACGGGCTGCTTACCGTCTCTTTATCAGGGCCTAGACTCCGGTGCGTACAGATCGTCGAACCGTGTCGCGGCACAGGATTCACCAAGGCACTCAGGTCACCTGGTCAGGGAGCGAGGGACGAACGTTGCGGGAGACGTTGGGGGACTCGACCGCCGTCGTCGCGGCGGACTACTTCCGGTCCTATTCGGTCGTGGGACTGCTCGCGCTGGTGGGCGTGCTCTTCGTCGGGGTCGCCTTCGGCGCCGGCCGGCTGCTGCGCCCCGTCGTCCCCACACCCGAGAAACTGCTCACGTACGAGTGCGGCGTCGACCCCGTCGGCGAGGGCTGGGCCCACACCCAGGTCCGCTACTACGTGTACGCCTTCCTCTACGTGATCTTCGCCGTCGACTCGGTCTTCCTGTTCCCCTGGGCGACCGTCTTCGCCGACCACGGATACGGCGGGACCACGCTCGTCGAGATGTTCGTCTTCCTCGGCTTCCTTGCCGTGGGCCTGCTGTACGCATACAAGAAGGGCGTCCTGACATGGACGTGACCCCCACTACCCCCGAGCCCGTGCTGCTTCCCGAGCCCGGGCGTCGCCCCGCCGAAGGCAGCGGGCGGCTCGGCGCACTCGCGCGCCTGGCCCCGGAGCCGATGAAGATCGTCCTGAACTGGGGCCGCCGCTACTCGCTCTGGGTCTTCAACTTCGGCCTCGCCTGCTGCGCGATCGAGTTCATCGCCGCGTCGATGGCCCGCCACGACTTCATCCGCCTCGGCGTCATCCCGTTCGCGCCGGGCCCCCGCCAGGCCGACCTGATGGTCGTCTCCGGCACGGTCACGGACAAGATGGCGCCCGCGGTGAAGCGTCTGTACGAGCAGATGCCCGAGCCGAAGTACGTCATCTCCTTCGGCGCCTGCTCCAACTGCGGCGGCCCCTACTGGGACTCCTACTCCGTCACCAAGGGCGTCGACCAGATCATCCCGGTGGACGTCTACGTACCCGGCTGCCCGCCCCGCCCCGAGGCGCTGCTCCAGGGGATCCTCAAGCTCCAGGAGAAGATCGCCGGGGAGTCGCTGGGGGAGCGCTACGAGGCCGGGCGGCCGTCCACCGCCGCCCTGCAGAGCGGCCTGGTCCGCCCGCCGAGCGCGGAGGGAGGCGCGCGATGACCGCCGTCGGCTGGCTTCCCGCCCCCGTCGAGGAACTCTTCGGCTCTGAGGCCACGGCGCAGGAGTCCTACGGAGTCCTCACCGTCGACGTGCCCCCGCAGTCCTGGATCCCCGCGCTTGAGACCGCGCGGACGACCCTGACCTGCACCTATTTCGACTGGCTGAGCGCGGTCGACGAACCCGGCACGGGCTTCATGGTGTCCGCGCACGTCGTCGCCCTCGCGCCGGTGCGGCGCCTGTTGCTCCGCACGACCGTCCCCCACGAGGCGCCGGCGCTGGCCTCCGCCGTCGGTGTCTACGCCGGCGCCGCCTGGCACGAGCGCGAGACGCACGAGATGTTCGGCGTCCGCTTCGAAGGCCACCCCGCCCTGCACCACCTCCTGCTCCCCGAGACCTTCGAGGGCCATCCCCTGCGCAAGGACTTCGTCCTGGCCGCCCGTGTCGCCAAGGCATGGCCGGGCGCGAAGGAACCGGGCGAGTCCGAACACGGCGGCCCCAAGCGCCGCCAGATGCTTCCCCCCGGCGTCCCCGACCCCAACGAATGGGGCCCCCTGAAGGGCCAACTCCCCCCGGCCCCCGCCCGTCCGACCCGCCGCACCCGCACCACGGCGGAAGCCTCCGCCGCACCGGCCGAGCCCGCCGCCGCACCAACCCGGCCACCCCGCCGGGCCCGCACGGCGTCAGAGGGTTCCGTGAGCCAGAGCGCGGGCGCGGCGGCAGCCGAGGGGGCGGCGCCCCCGGAGGCATCCGCACCCGGTGCGACGAGCGCCGCCCCGGAAGGAGCGGCTGCTCAGCGAGCCGAGCGCGCCACCCCGCGCCGCGCGCGCAGCGCGAGCCAGGGATCTGCCTCTCAGCGGGCCGAGCGTGCCGAGGTAGCAGGGCGGGCTGAGCAGCCTGAGCGGGCGGAGCAGGTTGAGGTAGGAGAGCAGCTTGAGCGTGCGGAGCAGGCTGAGGTAGTAGAGGGGGCCGAGGCAGTAGGGCAGCCTGAGCCGACTGAGCTGCCCGAGGCAGTCGACGGGGCTGAGCAGACGGGGCCGGTGCCGGAGACGTCGGGTGGGGCCGAACGGACCGACCCCGCGGCAGCGGGGAAGCCGTCGGCGCCCGCGGGTCCCCGCCGCTCGCGGAGCGCGTCGGAGGGGTCTGCCTCACAGCGCGCCGGTGCGCACGCCGAGGCGGGGCGGGAACCCACGGCACCCGACACGGCCACCCGGCGCTCCGCCCACCCCACGGCGCCCCGCAGCTCGGACGCGCCCTGGCACCACGCCCGCCCCGCCTTCGGCGAACCGCAACAACCCAGGCCCCCGCAAGCGGAACCCAACCCCACCGAGGCCATTCCGCAAACCCCGGAGAAGGGCGAGGTTTCGGGGCCTGACGAGAACGGCCCAGCCTCCGAGTTTGACGAGAACGGCTCAGCCCCCGAGTCTGAGGAGAACGGCCGGGTCCCCCAGGCCGAGGAGAACGACGGCGCTCGCGAGCCTGAGGAGGCGAGCCCGGAGACGGAAACGCCTCCGGCGCCGGAATCCGGCCGGGCGGCCGAGGCACCGTCAAACCCCAACGCCCATGCCAACGGCGACGGCGATGACGGCGAACCCGAGACCGAGCAGCCGACGGCCCAGGCGGCGGCGCCCGGAGACCCCCGGTCCGAGCAGCCGACGTCTGACGAGCCGGCCGCCAAGGAGCCTTCGTCCGAGGTGCCCCGACCCGAGGGCGCGGCGTCTGACGTGTCGGCTTCCAAGGTGCCCTCGTCCGAGGCGTCCCGGTCCGAGCAAGCGGCGGCTGAGGATCCCGGAGCCGACAGAGGGGAGTCTCAGGGGGCCGGGGCCGGCAGAGGGGCGTCTCAGGCGCCCAGGGTTGCGGAGCCGGGGCGCGAGGAGTCGGTCCCCGGGGAATCGGCCTCCTCGGACGAGCCGTCCACGGCCGGTCCCGCCACCGGCGCCCCTGCCCCTGACGTTCCCGATCCTGACGACCCCGCCCCCGACACCCCCATAGGAGGCCCGCAGTGAACGGCGCGTCGGACGTCGCCCTGCGACTCCTCGTCGTGTTCGTCGTCTTCCTCACCTTCCCCCTGATCGTCGGTCAGACCGAGCACAAGGTGATGGCGCACATGCAGGGCCGCCTCGGCCCGATGTACGCCGGCGGCTTCCACGGCTGGGCCCAACTCATCGCGGACGGCGTCAAGTTCGCGCAGAAGGAGGACGTCGTCCCGAACGGCGCCGACCGCCGCATCTTCCAGCTCGCCCCGGCCGTCGCCCTCCTCCCGTATCTGCTCGTCCTGCTCGCCATTCCGATCGGCCCCGGCGAGGGCGCGGTCGGCCAGGTCCTCGACGCGGGCGTCTTCTTCGTCCTCGCCGTGATGGGCGTCGGCGTCCTCGGCTCGCTCATGGCGGGCTGGGCCAGCGCCAACAAGTTCTCCCTCCTCGGCGGCCTGCGTACCGCCGCCCAACTCCTCGCCTACGAACTCCCGATGCTGCTCGCCGCCGCCTCCGTGGCGATGGCGGCCGGCACGGTCTCCCTGCCCGGCATCCTCGACGCCTTCGAGTGGTGGTGGCTGCCCTGGCAGATCGTCGGCGCGCTCGTCTTCTTCGTCGCCGGCCTCGCCGAACTACAGCGCCCGCCCTTCGACATGCCCGTCGCCGACTCGGAGATCATCTTCGGCGCGTACACCGAGTACACCGGCCTGCGCTTCGCCCTGTTCCTGCTCGCCGAGTACGCCGGAATCATCGTCCTGTGCGGCCTGACCACCGTGCTGTTCCTGGGCGGCTGGCACGGCCCGTGGGGCGCCGACGGCCTCGGCTGGGTCTGGACCCTGCTGAAGACGGCGCTCCTCGCCTTTGTGGTCATCTGGCTCCGCGTCACCTACCCGCGGCTGCGCGAGGACCAGCTCCAGAAGCTCTCCTGGACCCTCCTCGTCCCCCTTTCCCTCGCCCAGATCGCCCTCACCGGCATCGTCAAGGTGGTGATCCAGTAGCCATGGCCCCCATCCCTGGCAGCGGCCTCGCCAAGGGCCTGGCCGTCACCCTGCGCACGATGACGAAGAAGACCGTCACCGCGCAGTACCCCGACGTCCAGCCCGATCTCCCGCCCCGCACCCGCGGTGTCATCGGCCTGTTCGAGGAGAACTGCACGGTCTGCATGCTGTGCGCCCGCGAGTGCCCCGACTGGTGCATCTACATCGACTCCCACAAGGAGACGATCCCGGCCGCCACCCCCGGCGGACGCGACCGCAGCCGCAACGTCCTCGACCGCTTCGCCATCGACTTCTCCCTCTGCATGTACTGCGGTATCTGCATCGAGGTCTGCCCCTTCGACGCGCTGTTCTGGTCCCCGGAGTTCGAGTACGCCGAGACCGACATCCGCGAACTCACCCACGAACGCGACAAGCTCCGCGAGTGGATGTGGACCGTCCCGGCTCCGCCCGCCCTCGACGCCGGCGCGGAGGAACCCAAGGAGATCGCCGCCGCCCGCAAGACCGCCGAGAAGCTGGCCGCCGCCCAGGCCGAGCCCCAGGAGGGAGACACATGAGCCTCGCCGCCCCGACCCACGGCTTCCTGTCCCCGACGGGTGTCGAGATCGCCTTCCTCCTCGTCGGCCTGGTCACCTTCGGCGCCGCGCTCGTCACCGTCACCACCCGGCAACTGGTGCACGCCGCCCTGTGGCTCGTGGTCACCCTCGGCGGCCTCGCCGTCGAATACCTCCTGCTCACCGCCGAGTTCATCGCCTGGGTACAAGTCCTCATCTACGTCGGTTCCGTCGTCGTCCTCCTCCTGTTCGGTCTGATGCTCACCAAGGCCCCCATCGGCCGCTCCCCGGACGCGGACTCCGGCAACCGCTGGGCCGCCCTCACCGTGGCCGTCGCCGCCGCGGCCGCCCTGGTCTGGGTGGTCGTCGATGCCTTCCGCACCACCTGGATCGACCTGGACGGTGCCGCCGCCGGAACGACGAAGGCCACCGGCGAAAGCCTCTTCCAGCACTGGGTCCTTCCCTTCGAGGCCCTGTCCGTCCTCCTCCTCGCCGCCCTGGTCGGCGCGATCGTCCTGTCCCGCAAGGCGAAGGCGGACGCGGCCGGCCCGCAGGTCCCCGGCGCCCGCGACGGCCGGACCGCCGCCGAGGAAGCCGAAGGAGTCCGCTGATGCACCTCGCCTATCCCGTCGTGCTCTCCGCCCTCCTGTTCTGCACCGGCCTGTACGGCGTCCTCGCCCGCCGCAACGCGATCCTGGTCCTGATGTCGGTCGAGCTGATGCTCAACGCCGTCAACCTCAATCTGGTCGCCTTCGACGTCTGGCTCAGCAAGGCCGCCGCGGAGACCCTGCACTCCGGCCAGGCCCTGGCCCTGTTCACCATCGCCATCGCCGCCGCCGAGATCGGTATCGGCCTCGCGATCGTGCTCGCCGTCTACCGCAACCGCGGCACCTCCGACATCGACCGGCTCCGCGACACCGCCGAGGGCCACGAGAGCGACGGACCCGACAGCGGCGACCCCGCCGCCGAGAAGGCTGAGGCCACCGCGTGACCACGACCACCCTCGCCGTCCTCGTCCCCCTCCTGCCGTTCCTGGGCGCCGCGGCCGGGCTGCTGCTCGGCCGCACGGCCCCCGGCTTCGTCCGCCCGCTCGCCGTCCTGCCGACCCTCGCCTCCCTGCTGCTGGCCGTACTGGTCGCCGTGCGGCAGGGCGGCGGTGACGCCATCGACTCCGCCACCGAACTGACGCCCACCGGCTCGGTCCCGATCGAACTCGCCCTGCACATCGACGGCTTCGCCGCCCTCGTCGCCCTCCTGGTCGGCTTCGTCGCCACCTGCGTGCAGGTCTACTCGACCGGCTATCTGCGCCACGACCCGCGCTATCCCTCCTATGCCGCCCTCGTCTCCCTCTTCACCTCCGCGATGTTCCTGGTCGTCTACTCCGGCGACCTGATCGTGCTGCTGGTCGGCTGGGAAGTCATGGGCATCTGCTCCTACTTCCTGGTCGGCCACTACTGGGAGACCCCGGAGGCCCGCGCCGCCTCCCTCAAGGCCTTCCTCGTCACCAAGCTCGGTGACGTGCCCTTCCTGATCGGCCTGTTCGCCCTCGCCACCGACGCCGGGTCCTTCCGCATCACACATGTCCTCGGCACCGTCGCGAGCGGCGGACTCCACCACCCGACCGTGATCGCCCTGCTGCTCCTCGCGGGCGTGGCGGGCAAGTCGGCGCAGTTTCCGCTGCACACCTGGCTCCCCGACGCGATGGCGGGCCCCACGCCCGTCTCCGCGCTGATCCACGCCGCGACGATGGTCGCCGCCGGTGTCTACTTCGTCGCACGTCTCCTCCCCGTCTTCCAGGCCTCCACGGCCGCGATGGTCGTCCTCGCCGTCATGGCCGCCGTCACCATGGCCGGCTCGGCGCTCGCCGCGCTCGCCCAGGACGACATCAAACGCGTCCTCGCCTACTCCACGATCGGCCAACTCGGCTATATGACCGGCGCCCTGGCCGTCGGCGACCGCGGTGCCGCCGTCTTCCACCTCCTGTCCCACGGCGCTTTCAAGGCGCTGCTGTTCCTCGCCGCCGGCGTGGTCATCCATGCCGCTGGCACCAACTCACTGGCCGCCATGTCCCGCATGAGCCGTCTGCGCGACCGCGTCCCCGACGCGTACTGGACGATGACCGTGGCGCTCCTCGCGCTCGCCGCGATCCCGCCCTTCAGCGGCTTCTTCTCCAAGGAGTCCGTCCTCGGCGCGGCCGAGCACGTCGCCACCGGCCACACCGAGCACGCCCCCGGCGGCGCGGGCTGGATCGTCCTGCTCGCCGGCCTGCTGACCGCACTCCTCACCGCCGCGTACGCGACCCGTCTGTGGCTGCTCGCCTTCCGCGGCCGGGGAACCGAGGCCCCGGACCACGGCCGACAGCCGCTCACCATGACCGTCGTGCTGTGGGTGCTCGCCATCCCGTCACTCGCCTTCGGCGGCTTCGTGTTCCGGCTGCTGCCCGACTGGTTCGGCGGTGGCAGCCTGGCCCCGACCCTCACCACCTCGGTGCTCGGCACGGGCCTCGCCCTGGTGGGCGGGCTGGTCACCTACGGTGCCTGGCAGCGCACCACCGCCTTGGCCGCGCGCACCCCGATGGGAGCGGTCGCCGCCCACCCCGACGCCGACGCCGGACTGGTCGAGGCGGAGGCCATCGCCAGTCACCGGCCCGCCTACGGTGACCTGGCCTACGCCCCCGATCCGGCCGACCCCGGACGGCTGCTGCTCGGCCCGCTCCACCGGCCCGCCGCCACCGGCTTCCACCTGGATGCCGTGTACGCGGCGCTGTTCGTCCGACCGGTCCAGGCCGGAGCGAGTCTCGTCCGGTTCCTCGACCGCGAGGTCGTCGACACCTACGTACGCGGCGCGGCGGCGCTGCCCCGGCTGCTCGGGGCCGCCGTACGGCGCGCCCAGACCGGCAACGTACAGACCTATGTGAGCGCGCTGCTCGCCGGCACCGTCGTCCTGGCGGTCGCCGTCCTCCTCGTCGCCACGGGAGCGTGAGCAGGCGTGATCGATATCAACGAGTCCGTGATGCAGTTCCTTCTGGCATTCGTCGTCGTCGGCCCGCTCCTCGGTGCCGTCGCCGCTCTGCTGCCCGCGCCGCCCGGACTGAAGGGGAAGTCGCCCGAGCAGGCCGTGCTGCGCCACGGCGTGACCGTGACCGGGGCCATACTCGCCGCCGCGATCGTCCTCGCGCTCGGCTTCGACCACGACCATCCGTCGAAGATGCAGGCCACGACCGACATCAGCTGGATCCCCGCACTCGACGTGCGGATCCACCTCGGCATCGACGGCATCTCTCTCCCCCTTCTGGTCCTGACCGCGCTGCTGACCTTCCTCTGCGCGCTCTACTCCTACTTCAAGACGCCTGCGGGCCCGTCCCCGAAGGCATTCGTCGCCCTGCTGCTCCTGCTGGAGTCCGGCACTCTCGCCACCTTCGCCGTCCTCGACCTGCTGCTGTTCTTCCTCGCCTTCGAGATGGTGCTCATCCCGATGTACTTCCTCATCGCCCGCTGGGGCGGCGAGGGGCGGACCCAGGCCGCCTGGAAGTTCATCCTGTTCACCCTGCTCGGGTCCGTCGTCATGCTGCTCGGCCTGCTCCTGATCGGAATCAAGGCGGGCACGTTCGACATGATGGCACTCGCCACTGACAACGGCCGGTCGCTGACCACATCCGTGCAGGTCATCGCCGTTTTGGCGGTCGGGATCGGGCTCGCGGTCAAGACGCCGATGTGGCCGCTGCACAGCTGGCTGCCGGACGCCCACACCGCCGCGCCGACCGTCGGCTCGGTCCTGCTGGCCGGTGTCCTGCTGAAGATGGGTACGTACGGGTTCGTCCGGATTCTGCTGCCGGCGGCGCCCGACGGCTTCCGCACGTTCGCCCCCTACCTCGCCGCCTTCGCCGTCGTCGGGATCATCTACGGATCCCTCGCCTGCCTGGCCCTCGCCAAGCAGGGCGCGAAGGGCGACCTCAAGCGGCTCATCGCCTACTCCTCCGTCGGCCACATGGGCTTCGTCCTGCTCGGCATCGCCACGATGACCCCGACCGGCGTCAACGGCGCACTGTTCGCCAACATCGCCCACGGCCTGATCACCGGCCTCCTCTTCTTCCTGGTCGGCGCGGTCAAGGAACGCACGGGCAGCACCGACCTCGACACTCTTTCCCTCCCGTCGCCCGACCACCAGCCCCCGACGAGCGGCTCCACCGCGCCGAATCAACTTCCGTCCGGCGCCGCGCTGTACGGCAAGGCACCGCGCCTAGGCGGCCTGCTGGCCTTCACCGTGGTCGCCTCCCTCGGCCTGCCCGGACTGGCCGGATTCTGGGGCGAGATGCTGGCCCTGTTCGGCGCGTTCCGTCCCGCGGCCGGCCTCAGCCGTCCCGCCTTCCTCACGTTCATGGCCATCGCCGCGTTCGGCACGCTGCTGACGGCCGCGTACCTGCTCATCGTGGTCCGCCGCGTCTGCATGGGCCCCGTACCGCACCAGGCCCCGAAGCTCGCCGACGTCCACACGTACGAGTTCGCGGCCTGGACGCCGCTCGTCGCCCTCACCGTCGTGGCCGGACTGTGGCCGAGGGCACTCCTCGGCCTGACCGACCCGGCCGTGCAGCAACTCCTCGCAGGAGGCACTCGATGAGCCACCCGGCCCAGCCCCTGGCCGAGTCGCTGGTCCAGTCCGTCGACTGGCTCGCGATCGCCCCGCCCACCGTCGCGGCGGTCGTCGGTCTCGGCATCCTCGTCGCCGACCTGTTCGTGCCCGACGCGAAGAAGGCCGTACTCGGCTGGTGCGCGGTGGCCGGACTCGCCGTCTCGGCCCTCCTGCTACTGCCACTCCTCGACGCCGACCGCAGCACCTTCTGCCAGTCCGGCGACCCGCGGCTGTGCAGCTATACGGCCGACCGTTTCACCCTCGTCATCCAGTTCCTCGTCCTCGGTGGCGCCCTCCTCGCCGCCCTCCTGTCGGTCACCGCCCTCAAGGACGGACGCAGGAGACTCCCCGAAGGGGAGTTCTGGTTCCTGCTGCTCTCCTCCGCCGCGGGCGCCGCCCTGCTGCCCGCCTCCCGGGACCTCGCCACCCTCGTCGTGGCCCTGGAGGTCGCCTCGCTGCCCGCCTTCGCTCTCGTCGGCATCCGACACGGCGACCGCAGGTCCTCGGAGGCCGCCCTGAAGTTCTTCCTGTCCTCGGTCACCGCCACCGCGGTCAGCCTGCTGGGCATCAGCTTCGTGTACGCCTCCACGGGCACCCTCTACCTCACCGGGATCGCCGACCGCATCCAGCACGTCGACGGACAGCTCCACACGCTCGCCCAGACCGGCGTCGTCCTCACGCTGGTCGGCTTCGCCTTCAAGACCGCCGCCGTGCCCTTCCACTTCTGGGTGCCCGACACCTACGTGGGAGCGCCCCTGCCCGTCGCCGCCTACCTGTCGGTCGTCGGCAAGGCCGTCGGCTTCTCGGGCCTGATCCTCGTCACCGTCGTCGCCTTCCCGTCGTACGCCGACGCCTGGGGCCCCGCCCTCGCCGCGCTGGCCGCCCTCACCATGACCGTCGGCAACGTCGGTGCCCTGCGCCAGCAGGCCACGCGCGCGTACAGCGCGGTACGGCTGCTCGCCTGGTCCTCCGTCGGCCAGGCCGGCTACCTCTTGGTCCCGATCGCCGCCGCCGGATACTCCGGGGACGCCCGGAAATCGATCGGGTCCACGGTCGCCTACGCCCTCATGTACGCCGCCGTGAACCTCGGTGCCTTCGCCGTCGCCGCCCTGGTGGGCCGCACGAGGACGCTCAACCGCGTCAGCGACTACCGCGGCCTGTACGCCTCGAACCCCATGACCGCCCTGCTCCTGGCCTTCTTCCTGCTGTGCCTCGCGGGGCTGCCGCCCGGCATCATCGGCCTCTTCGCGAAGGTCACCGTCTTCTCGGCCGCCGTCGACGCGGGCCTCGGCTGGCTGGCCGTCGTCATGGCCGTCAACGTGGTCATCGCGCTCGTCTACTACCTCCAATGGACGGCGCTGCTGTTCCGTGCCCCCGAGAAGGAGCCCGCGCGGCACCGCGTCCCCGCCCCCTTGACGGCCGCCATCGCCCTCACCGGAGCCCTCGGTGTCGCCCTGTCCGGGGCGCCCCAACTCGTCCTCCGCTTCGCCGGCACCGGCCTGTTCTGAGCGCCCCGCACGCGCGCGTAGAGCACCCGGGCCACGCGCGCGTGCCCGCCGCAGCGGGCGCCGTCACCCGGACGGCCGAACCGCGGCCCCGCCCTCCCAAGGGAACTCGCGGCCCTCGCCTGGCGTTGACCAGTACGGGAGGGTCCACTGGACGTGACACCACGGCACCGGTGGCTTCGCAGATCAGCAAGCACACCAGCAAGCAAAGGGTTCCCCTGCTGCACGATTTGGAGGGCGTACCGTGCACCGCCGGCACAACGGGCTCAGGACCGCAGTACTCCTCGGGGGACTGTCCGCACTCATCATCGTCATCGGCAGCTTCTTCGGTCGTACGGGCCTGATCGTCGCGGTGCTGATCGCCCTCGGCACGAACGCGTACGCGTACTGGAACAGCGACAAACTGGCGCTACGCGCGATGCGTGCCCGCCCGGTGAGCGAGTTCGAAGCCCCGGCCCTCTACCGCATGGTCCGCGAGCTGTCCACGCAGGCCCGTCAGCCCATGCCTCGCCTCTACATCTCACCCACGGAGGCGCCGAACGCGTTCGCGACGGGCCGCAACCCGCGCAACGCCGCCGTGTGCTGCACCGAGGGCATCCTGCGCCTCCTGGACGAGCGCGAGTTGCGCGGTGTCATCGGCCACGAGCTGAGCCACGTCTACAACCGGGACATCCTCATCTCATCGGTCGCCGGCGCCCTCGCCTCGGTGATCATGTTCCTGGTCAACTTCGCCTGGCTGATCCCGATCGGCCGCTCCGACGACGACGAGGGCCCCGGCCTGCTGGGCATGCTGCTGATCATGATCCTGGGCCCGCTCGCCGCGAGCCTCATCCAACTGGCCATCAGCAGGTCCAGGGAGTACGAGGCGGACGCCTCCGGAGCCCAGCTCACCGGCGACCCGCTCGCCCTCGCCAACGCCCTGCGCAAGCTCGAAGCCGGCACCAAGCAGCTGCCCCTGCCCCCCGAGCCGAGGATCGAGACCGCGAGCCACATGATGATCGCGAACCCGTTCCGCCCGGGCCAGGGACTGTCCAGGATGTTCTCGACGCACCCGCCCATGGCCGACCGCATCGCCCGACTCGAAAGGATGGCGGGCCGCAACCGGTGACAACCGCCCTGAGCACCAGCTGACCCGTCCTGAGCAGCGTCCCTCGTCATCGTCCTGCCTGAGAGGAAACTGAGAGACTGCTGTGCCAGGCTGGCGCGCCCCACCACGCTGAGGAGCGCCTCCATGAGTCTGATCAACGGCTTGCCCGCCCATGTCCTGCTGGTTCACATAGTCGTCGTGCTGGTGCCGCTCACCGCGCTGGCCTTGGTGGTGGCGGCACTGTGGCCGCGCGCGGCTCAGCGGCTGGGCCCGCTGCTGCCGCTTCTCGCCCTGATCGCCCTGGTCAGCGTGCCGTTGACCACACAGGCCGGCGAGTGGTTGGAACAGCACGTGAACAACGACGCACTGGTACGGCGGCACACCGAGATGGGTGACGGACTGCTGCCCTGGGTCCTGGGTCTGTTCGTGCTGGCCGCAGTCGTGTGGTGGGCGGCAAGGAGCGCTCCGGCGGAGCCTGGGCGAGGCGGCCGTATGCGCTGGTCGGCCGCGCCCGTCCGGATCGTCGTGGGAGTCCTTTCGCTGGCCGTCGCGGTGGGAGCGGTCGTGGACGTCTACCGGATCGGCGACTCCGGAGCGAAGGCCGCCTGGCACGACACCGTCTCCAAGACGGCGACGGGGACAGACGACGGCTCCTGACCTGGCACGGGCCCACACAGTCCGGGCCCGGACCTCACTCCTGTCCGTGGCGGCGCAGAGGGGTCAGCGTCCGCCGAAGGCCTGATCGGTCGGGACGACCTCCTGGCCCAGGGGCATGAGGGAGATCGGAATCAGCTTGAGGTTCGCCCAGCCGAAGGGGATTCCGATGATCGACAGGAAGAGCGGGATGCTCGTGATCAGGTGACCGAGGGCGAGCCACCAGCCCGCGAAGACGATCCAGATCACGTTGCCGATGCACGAGGGTGCCCCGGCGTTCTGCTTCGGCACCGTAGTGCGGCCGAACGGCCAGAGCACGAACCCGGCGATCCGGAGCGAGGCGATGCCGAAGGGGATGGTCACGATGAGGACGAAGCAGATCAGCGCGGCCACGGCGTAGGCGATGGCCATCCAGATCCCGCAGAAGATCAACCACAGGACGTTGAGGACGAGGTTGATCGGTTTCATGATCGCTGCCCCTTCAGGAGTGACGCTCGTACGCGGTCTCACCAGCCAGTATCCGGCGCTCAAGTATGAAGCCGGAACCGCAGCGGCCTTGTGGGAGAGTTGTGAGCGCAGGGAAGCGATCCGGTTCGGCAGTGCCGACTTCGAGCTGATGCCGGTGTCCCCGCTTCCGCCGGACCGTGCGGGCGTCCCACGGACCGGCTGTTCGTGGCGTCGCGGACCGCGACGGGGAGCACGGCCGGGGGAGGGAAGCCGCAGGTGGGGGGCACCGAGGTAGGCCGTCATGGACGATGAAGGGGAAGTCCGCGAGTCCCCTGCACCCCCGGTTTCTTCTGGGCGCTCGGCGAGGCCGTGAACGGCCCCGACGACCACTAGAACGGAAGACTTCGGCTGGGGCCGCGACGCCACCGCCGCAGTTCCTGACCGGGAAAGGCATCGACGTCCGGCTGACCTGACCGCCCCTCAACCAACGCCGACGAGCAGGGTTTTCCACAGGTTCGGGGTTGTCCACAGGCCCGCCCGTTTGTCAGAGGCGGCCTGCATCATGAAGCCATGACCGAGATCGAGCAGTTGCTGACACGGGTGGCCGCGCAGGCCCGCACCTCCCGTCCCTGGGGCTGGCCTTCGCTGCCCGGCCCCGTCGAGCCGGCCGCGCCGGCCCAGGCGGAGGCCGCCCTGGGCTTCGCCCTGCCGCCGCTGCTCGCCTCGCTCTACAGCCGCATAGCGGACGGCGGCTTCGGCCCGGAGTACGGCCTGCTGCCCCTGCTCGACAGCCCGCCCTCCGGCGAACCGGCCGCCGTCGCCCAGTACCTCACCAACCGAGAGGAGGGCCGCAAGGACCCGGACTGGCCCTGGCCCGAGGGCGTCCTGCCGATATCCCACTGGGGATGCGGGATGTACGCGTGCGTGGACTGCCGCACCCCCGAAGCCACCGTCCTGCTCTACGAGCCGAACGCCGACGAGGCCGACCACGCCTGGTATGTGGATGCGCCCAGCCTCACCGACTGGCTCCATGCCTGGCTCGACGGCACCGGCTGGTACGAGGAGAGCAACGACGGTATGGATCTGGAACCCTGGGCCGACTTCCGGAGCCGCACAACCCCCTCACCCACCCCCTGAAGCCAGACCCCACCACCGGCGCCCCACCCCGGCGCCCCACCCCGGCGCCCCACCCCGGCGCCCCACCCCGGCGCCCCGCCTGCCGGCGGCCGGGGCGCGGCCCCACCCCTGTCCCAGCGCCCTTGAGCACGTCCCCATCCACCCGCGTACGCCGTAAGCGGCTGCCCCGCCGCCGAGCAACCGCGCCCACGGCCCCGCGGTCCCAGCCACGGCGAACGCCGACACCACACCCCACCAGCACGAGCGACCGGAAGGAGGTCAGCATCGATCAGGAAGCCAGGAAGCCAGGAAGCCAGGAAGCCAGGAGGTAGGTAAGAAGGTAGGTCAGGCGGTCAGGCCGAGCGTGGTCAGTCGGTCAGGATCGGTGAGGACGTCGAGTCCGGTGATGCGGCCGTCTCGGATGGTGAAGGACATGACGGACAGCAGTCGGCCTTCGGCGAACGAGACAACGCCGGGTGTTCCGTTGACCAGTACCAGACGCGCGTGCGCCGCGAAGCGGGCGAAGGCGATGGCCTGGGATGCCACGTCTGTCGCGCCGCGCCGCAGGATGCTGGGAAGGAGCGTGCCGCCGTCGGAACGCGCGACCACATCGGGGTCGAGGACGGCCAGGAGCGCCTCGAAGTCGCCGTTGCGGGAGGCGGTCAGAAAGGCGTTGACGACATCGCTCTTGCGGGCGTTGTCCGCGTCGGCCGCAGGGGTGGCGCTGCGGACACGGCGGCGGGCACGGCTGGCGAGCTGCCGGGTGGAGACGGCGGTGCGGCCCAGCACGGCGGCGATGTCGTCGAAGGGCACGTCGAACAAGTCGTGCAGAACAAGGGCGAGTCGCTCGGCAGGGGAGAGGGTTTCCAGCACCACCATGAGGGCGATGCCCACCGCGTCCGCGACCAAGACTTGCTGCTCGGGATCGGCGCGGCCGAGCTGGGTGACCACCGGGTCCGGCAGCCGGACTTGCTCGTCCTGCTCGGGCAGCGGATCCTCGCGCCGGGAGGTACGCGAGCGCAGCATGTCCAGGCACACCCGGCCGGCGACCGTGGTGAGCCAGGCGCTCAGGTTCTTCACATCGCTCACGTCGGTGCGGCTGAGTTTGAGCCAGGTCTCCTGGACGGCGTCCTCCGCTTCGGCGAGCGAGCCCAGCATCCGGTAGGCCACCGCCCGCAGCCCTGGCCGCTCCGTCTCGAAACGGTCGGCCAGAGAAAGGTCGCCGCTCATCCCGTCACATCCCCGCGCCGTGATCCGTCGGTTCAGTGACAGACGCTAACGGATTCACCAGGAGAGCATCAGATGAACACCGCAGCCGCGACCACTGCCCGGATGAAGAACCCCGCCCTGGTCCTGCCGGAGGCCATGAAGGGCATCCAGAACATCTACAAGGCCATGTACCAGGGCGGCGTCGCCCCGCAGCTCCTGGAACTGGTCCACCTGCGGGCCAGCCAGATCAACGGCTGCAGCGCCTGCGTGTTCGCCGGCGTGGCGGACGCGAAGAAGCACGGCGAGAGTGACGAACGCCTTCACTCCGTGGCCGCTTGGCGCGAGGCTCCGTTCTTCACCGCGGAGGAGCGCGCCGCCCTGGCCCTGACCGAGGCCGCCACCCGGATCGCCGACCGCTCCGGCAAGGCCGTACCCGACGAGGTGTGGGACGAGGCCGCGGACCACTTCAACGAGGAGCAGCTTTCCGCGATCATCCTGATGATCAGCCTCACCAACTTCTTCAACCGCATCAACACCACCATCGAAGAGCCGGCCGGCACCACCTGGTGACCGACGCTGCCGAACCCCCGCCACGGCCGGCTGCAACCGACCAGGGCAGTCGTGGCGTCTTCCGGAGCGACACGGCACGAATCATGCGCAGGCCGTACGGCACGGACCACCGGCCGTCCGGCCTGCGTAGCACAGCCGGCGCTGACGGACATCACAGTGCCTGGACAGTGCGAGCACAGCGCGGGAGGGCAGGTTCACGGCATGAGCATCATCGGTTGGATCATCCTGGGACTGTTG
Source organism: Streptomyces sp. NPDC004629 (assembly GCF_042873595.1). Classification (NCBI taxonomy): domain Bacteria; kingdom Bacillati; phylum Actinomycetota; class Actinomycetes; order Kitasatosporales; family Streptomycetaceae; genus Streptomyces; species Streptomyces sp. NPDC004629. Next base: position 142,328 of record NZ_JBIALO010000021.1, read on the forward strand.
GCCGGCGCCATCGCCAAGATCCTGCTGCCGGGGCGTGACCCCGGCGGCTTCATCGGCACGACCCTGATCGGCATCGCGGGCGCGTTCATCGGCGGCTGGATCTCGGCCCGCTGGCTGGACCACCCCATCACCAAGGACTTCTACGACGGGGCAACATGGGCGGCCGCGATCGGCGGCTCGCTGGTGCTCCTGATCCTCTACCGCATCCTGTTCGGTAACTCGCGCGACTGATCGATGCCGGACGCGACACCGACGGACGAGAAGGGCGGGCCGCCTCGGATGCCCACCCTTCCTCGGGGTTGCGTCGTTCCCGTACCCGCGCGGGGCGCGGACCGGCGGGACTACCGGTAGTTCACGAACTGCAGCGCGAAGTCGAAGTCCTGGCCCTTCAAGAGGGTGATCACGGCCTGGAGGTCGTCCCGGCTCTTCGAGCTGACGCGCAGCTCGTCGCCCTGCACCTGGGCCTTCACGCCCTTCGGGCCCTCGTCGCGGATGATCTTCGCGACCTTCTTCGCGTTCTCCTGGGAGATGCCTTCCTGGACCGACGCGAAGATCTTGTACTCCTTGCCGGAGAGCTGGGGCTCGCCCGTCTCCAGCGCCTTCAGTGAGATGCCGCGCTTGATCAGCTTGGACTGGAAGACGTCGAGGACAGCCTTGACCCGCTCCTCGGAGTTCGCCTGCATCAGGATCTTCTCGCCGGACCAGGCGATCGAAGCGTCCACGCCCTTGAAGTCGTAGCGCTGCGAGACTTCCTTGGCGGCCTGGTTGAGGGCGTTGTCGACCTCCTGCCGCTCGACCTTCGAGACGATGTCGAAACTGGAGTCGGCCATGTCCTGTGGCTCCTTGTATCGGGGTGTGTATCGGGTGCGTGCCGGCGTGCGCGAAGGCAGCCGCCGAGCCCGGTGCCAGACCGGGCCGCATCCGCACCAGCCTAGCCATCCGACGTGGGCCGGGTGCCGATCAATCGGGTGGCGAACCACCCCTCGGCATCGGGTATTGTTTACGTCGTTGCCAGGGGGCACCGCCGAAAAGCGGGCTCCATCCGGCAGCAAAACCCGGCGGTGTGCCCGAGCGGCCAAAGGGAGCAGACTGTAAATCTGCCGGCTCAGCCTTCCCAGGTTCGAATCCTGGCGCCGCCACGCTGAGGGAGACCCCCCCTGATCAGGTTCTTAGCCTGGTCAGAGGGGGTTTCTCATTGATCGGTCCTGTTCGATGCAGCGTGGACGAGACGCGGACGTGTCTCACCTCGTATCGCCCGCATCCCACCGTTGATCAGCGTGTGTCCCCCAGGCGTCCCCCGGGAGTGAGGATGATCACTCCGGTTCGTTCCACTCCCGAAGTGCTGCATCGATCCGGCTGTTGGCACGCTCCCGGGTCTGGTCAAGCACCTTGGCGTACACCTTGTGCAGTACCGCGATGCTGTGCCCGGCCCGCCGGGCGCACTCCATGGCGTCCACGCCGGAACTGAGCCAGAACGACACCCCGGCGTGCCGCAGGTCGTAGGGGCGGCGAGCTAGGAGCGAAGCCGTTTCCGCCTCGCTCAGCACATCTTTCCGCGCCTTCGCCCACACCTCCCCGTAGCCGGTCTCCTGTAGCAGGCCATCACGGTTCGTCCGGAAGAGCCGACCATCGGGCGCCGTGCCGTGCGTGGCGATGTGCTGCCGCAGCAGACGAACGAAGTGCGGCGGGATCGGGACCGGACGGGAGTCCTTCTTGGCGCGTGCCTTGAGATGGCGCGTCTCATGCGCCCTTCCGTCGTCGGTCCAGCTCCGTCCGGCCCGGACAACTCCTTGCCGCAGGGTGAGCATCCCCCACCCCGTCTCCGGGAGGTGGCACTGACTCACGCGCAGTCCGGCGGCCTCGGCGGGACGCATGGCCGCGTAGTACAGGCACCCGAAGAACGCCTCCAGGTGCCGCCCACGCGGGCCCTGCTCACGCACCCCTGCCAGCAGCGCGCGGACCTGGCGGGGATTGGCGACACTCTCGGGGTCCACCGCTTCCACCGACTTCGGGGCGGTCCACTTCACGGCCGTGATCGGGTTGACCGGCATGGTGAAGTACTGCTCTTCCACGGCGAGCCCGAGAACGTCACTCAGGCAGGCCCGCTTGCGCTTCGCGGTGCGCGGTGCTGCCTCCTTCCCGTCCAGCCGTAGGGACAGCGCGTCCAGGGCCAGACGTACAGTCGCTGGGTCCTCCAGCGCCGCGACCGGCATGGAGTGCTTGGAGATCCAGGTGAGGGCGCGGGCCACATCGTCCGGCGGGGTCTCGTTCCAGCGGTTCCGGTTGTACGCCCACCCGTATAGTGCGCGCCGCATCAGCGCAGTGTCGGGCATCCCCGTCTTGGTCTTCACGAGCGCGGGAGTGATAGTTGCCAGCGCATCGGCGTAGTTCTTCCGCGACTTCGCCGGGGCCAGCGCCCACTTGCGGTCGATGTACGCGCGGCTGTGCTCGTACCACGTGATGGAGCCTTGCTTGGCGCGCAGTTCGGATACGGGCAGGCCAGTTTCCTCGTCGAACTGGTCGCCGCGCCGCACGGCGGACATGAGTTCCGAGCGACGCCCCTCGGCCTGGACCTTGAGCGTGTAGCTCTTGGAGTGCTTCCGCTCCCCGACCAGCCAGCGCAGGCGGTAGGGCTTCGGGCGATCCTTGCGAACCTCGATGGAGTAGAGGCGAACGTCGTAGGTCAGTGCCATATGAACTCCAGAGGGGCCCGCCGGAAGCGGGCCCCTCGTGTCTCGGGTGTGGTGGGGAGGTGGTCAGGCGGCGTCTTCCATGGACGCCCACCAGGCGTCGAGGTCACTGCGACGGCAACGGAGTTGCCCGTTCGACAGCTTGATGAGCTTCGGAGCCTTGCCACGGGCGCGCATGCGGTAGAACGCGGCGCGGCTCATCTTGATCTCACTGAGGACTTCGCAGAGTTTGAGCCTCTCGGTGCCTGCCAAGACGGCAACTCCTTCTCGGGGTGAGGAGCGGGGGCCCGTCGGCCCCCTTCTGAGGGGCGCTACTTCCGCTACCGCCGCTACCGTGCAGGTCAGGGGCCTGTTGGAGGTAGCGGGAAGGGGTAGCGGTAGCGGATGGGTAGCGGCTCGGTAGCGGCAACCGGGGCCGGTTGCCGCTACCGCGTTAGCGCAGGTCAGGCCACGTTTTCGGTGCCGGGTAGCGGAGGTAGCGGACTTTCCGGGGGTGGGGGGCAGTAGCGGGCCCATGCGTCGTGCAGATCGGCGGCGTGGTAGCCCTTGAGGACGCTCCCGGCGGTCTTGATGTTGCGGGAAGCGATCGGCTCGTTGTCGGCCGTCATGTACTCGGCGAGCATCCGGGACAGGCGCCGGTTGTCGAGCGGCTTGCCGTGCAGATCGGCCCACGGGGCGTCGTCCAGGGAGTTCAGCCGGTCCAGGATGGCGACGGTGGGAAGCCGGTCGATACCGACCATGACGTGATCGCGCAGGTCGGTCAGCAGCCGGACCCCGAGACTGCCTTTGTCGTTGGTCTTGGAGGCGGTGACCAGCGTCACGCACGCTTCCCGCGCCCGCTCCGGCCAGTCCCCTCCGGCCGCGTCGGCGATGGCGAGCAGGGGTTCCCACACGTCGGCGGGCCGGTCGGTGACTCCGTCGGGCATGTCCGGCCACGCCCCCATGACGAACCCCCGGGCGCCTTCCGCCCACTGCGCGAGGCGGTCACGGAGCTTGTGTCCCTCGGCTTCATGGACGCGGGCCCGGAAGGCTTCCACGCGTTCGTTGCGGGCCCGTCGGCGCATGCGGATGACGACGGAACGGGTCATGATCGTGTCGGGCAGGGAGCCGAGTCCGGCGACCGCGACGGCGCAGTACGAGGGGAACGCCTGCACGCTCTGGTTGCCGCCGTCGCCGATACACCGGTAGGTGACCCCGGTGCGGCGGTGACCGGCGTTCAGGAACCCGCGCAGTTCCTCGTTGTCCCCCGCCTTCGGGCCGAAGATCGTGTCGATCTCATCGAACAGGATCGTCGGCCGACCGCTGGGGTTGGACACGGACCGGAACAGGGCTGCGGCGGACGCGTTGACGGCCGTCATGGGCTGTGGGACCAGCGTCTCTACGATCTCCAGCGCCCGTGACTTCCCGGAGCCGGGTTCCGGGGAGAGGAAGGCGAGACGGGGGGTGGAGTCGAAGCAGTCGAGCAGGTGGGCGTGCGCGTCCCACAGGGCCACGGCGACGTAGGCGGCTTCGGTCGGGAAGACGTTGAACCGGCGGTGGAAGGCTTCCACCTCGTTGAGCAGCGCGGCCCCGTCGATGGTGGGGGTCATGCGGCGGCCCTTCCTTCCGTGGTGGTGGCGTGCGGGCAGGTGCCGACCCGTACGCGGGCTTGCAGTTCCATGACGGCGGCGCGGCCCCGGGCGCGTTCGTGGTGCCCGCAGGCACACAGCCAGTCCGCGACCGGTACACCCGAGCACCGGATCTGAAGCCCCGGGGTGATGCCGGTGACGGTGACCGTCTGCGGGTCAGAGCCAAGAGCAGTACGGACGCCCTTGCGGGCGGCGCCTGTCGGCTCGCCCACGGCCGGGCGCGATGCGGCCGGTTCGGCGGCGCGCGGGTCCGCCGTGGTGGTGATGCTCTTCAGAGGGGGGCGGGAGCGGGGGTTCATGCCGCCTCCCGCCTGCGCTGGTTGTGTGCGATGGACCAGTTGAGGGCGCTGCGGAGGGTGGAGCGGCACTCGGACGCGGACAGTCCGGCCGCCTCGCCCCCCTCCTGAAGAGCCTGTTCGACCACGTGCCGGGGGATGTCGCCCCACGCGACGAACCGTCCCAGGGCGCGGGCGGCCCTAAACAACTTCGCTTCCCGCTCGCCGACTTGAGCCGTGGCGACGTTCCGTGTCTCGTTGGCGAGTGCTACATCCGCATATCGGCGGGATTGCCCCACGATGGCCACTGAGGGCGCCTGAGACGGCTTGGGGGCGGGTTGCAGGATGGTTTGGAGCCAGACGGGCAGAGAGGCGGTCTCAGAGCCGCACAGAGCCTCGTACCGTCCGGCGGGGGTGATGCTGCCCGCCGCGACGACGTAGCCGCCCCACGCGCGGGTGTCGACCGAATCCGCCACGGTCCCGGCGGTGTTGGACAGCCGCACCCCTTCCGGGGCGGTGAAGTACAGGTGCTGTCCACCGCTCGCGGTCCGCACGCGGTAGGTGGTGGGGACTGCGTGGCCGGCGCGCTCGCAGAGCGCTCGAAAGGTTGTCGCGCCGTCAGGCGCGTCCGAACTGCCCTTGTGCTCGGGCGTGTCCAGGTCGACCACGAGCAGCCCGGAGGGGCCGCACGCGATGCCGACGTTGAACGGGGCACGCGACCAGGCGGCGCGGATACGGTCGGGGTCGGTGGTGGCCCGCTGCTCCCACTTGCGGTGCCCGGAGGCGCATTCACCGGTGCGAGGGCAGGACTTCTCCCCGTGCAGCGCGGGCGGCTTGCCTCCGGGCCGCAGGGGGAAGACGTACCAGCCGCGTTCGGCCGCGTCCAGGGCGGCGCGCATCAGGTGCTCACTCACGCGGCCACCCCCAGAGACTGGGCAAGGGTGTCGAGGAGGAGGGTGTAGGCGTGGATGGCCTGGTGGATCACGACACCGTTACCGAGGATCTTGAGCTGGTCGGAGCGGGACAGGTCCAGGTCCGCGCCGGTCACCCAGCCTTGGTCGGCGCCCATCATCCATTCCACGAACGCCGGGGACAGGCGGCGGTTGCCTTTGGTGCCCGGCTCCGTCGGCTCGGGCGCCGGCCGTCCGAGAACGGCTTCCCAGCGGCGGATGGCAGGTCCGTAGTCGGTGCCGTTGGTGGCCACCCACCGCCTGTCGAGGCGGACGGCCTGGCTGGGCAGGTAGTAGTTCCCCGCCGTATCGCGCTGGTTGGGACCGCCGTGCGGGCCGTCGGACGCCTTGGGGGTGGGCAGCAGGTTGACGACCACCTCGTTCAGCGGGCGGGAGTTGGTGCCCAGCAGGTTGGATGCGCCGGACTTCCAGTCACGGGCCGCGGGGGTGGGCAGCAGGGTCACGGCGGTGCGCAGGTTCATGCCGCCCTTGCGCTTGGGGGAGGTGCCGGGGCCGCCGGTTCCGTCGGCGGCGGCGGGGGTGGGCAGCAGGCTCATCCGTCCGTCGGGGGCAGCAAGAAGACCACTTCGTCCTCCAGCGTGGGCCCGTGCCCGCCCGCCCTGCGCTTGTCCGGGTGCTGCGGTCCGCCATTCCGCCCCAACTGTGACGTGGGGGTCTTCAGCAGCGGGATAGGCGAGGGCGAACCAGCGGTCGCGGCGGTGGCAGGCTCCGACTTCGGGGTCTCCAGCGCGTAGGCACATCCACCGTGCGTCATACCCGCACGCGGCCAGGTCCGCGGCGACGACGTCGAGTCCCCGGCTGCGGATTGCGGCGACGTTCTCCAGGAAGACAAGTCGGGGTCGAAGGTGGCGAATGGCGTGGGCGACGGTTTTCCACAGTCCGGAGCGGTCACCGGCGATCCCTCCCCGAGGTCCGGCGTTGGAGATGTCCTGGCAGGGAAACCCGGCGGTCAGTGCCGTAGGGCGGGGCAGTGTGGCTGCCAGCGCCGGCCAGTCGACCGCGGTGATGTCACCCACGTTGCGCGCGTGCGGCAGCCGGGCGGCCAGCAGCTTGGATGCGGCTTGGTCCTTCTCGGCTACCACGATCGTGGACAGGCCCGTGACGGCTTCCACGGCCTGGTCCAGAGCGGCGGATCCGGTGCACAGACTGACGTTGCCGCCCTCGTGCGGGGCGGCAGCGGGATAGGTCATGCTGGAGTTCTCCAGTTCCTCGAAGGTGCTGGCTGGACAAGGGCAGCCCCGCGTTCTTGGCGGGATGGGGGCTGCCCTTGGCGTAGCTAGAAGGGCGGTTCGTCGCTGTAGCCGCCGGGCCCCCACGGGTCCCGGCTGGTGTCACGGCGACGCAGCCACCGGGGCCGACGCGGCAGGGGCATCAGAAGCCAGCGGCAGGTCTGGTTCCAGCAGCCGCAGAACTCGATGTCGCTCCCGGCGTACTCGCCGTTCTCGTCGCCGTAGGGGTGCTCGATGCCGCCGAATCCCTCGCACGTACGGCAGTCGGGACGGGGCGTGTCGGTCAGGACCAGGGCCCGACGGGGCCAGTGGGCGACCTGGATGCGCAGCCGGGGCAGGGGACGGGAGGTCATGCAGGGTGTTCCTTCCTGGTCAGTTGAGTTCGATGCGGGTGGCAGCCCAGGTGCGGTTCTTGCGGGCACCGTCCTGGCGGACCCACTCGGCGATTGCCTGGCGGGCTGCGGCCTCGGAGCGGGCGCGGACGGTTCCGGCGGCTTCCCCGTCGTGGTGCCTGCCGTCGCTGACGGTGGCGGTCCAGCGGTAGGTGCGCTTCATGGGCCTCTCCGTCACTGCTGGTTGTTGGTCCTGGCCCACACGCCAGTCGTCTTGCTCCGCACGTTGCGCTGGTCCTGGTAGACGGGCCCCTCGTAGTGGTGATGGACGTCCGGGGCGGGCTTGGCGCGCTTGGCGAGCCGGGCGAGGGCGAGCACCAGGGCGGTCGGGGCGCCGAAGACGATCGCGCAGACGATCGGGTCGGCGAACTGGGACACGTACATGAGCACGGACGCGGTGCCGCCGATCATGGCGGTGGTGGCGCCGCCGGCGAGCATGAGCACGCTCGCGTCCGTGGCGCCCTGGCTCATCGGCGGGCGGCCCGGCTGTGCGACGGGCGGGGCGCTGCCGTAGGCGGGCACCGGGCTGTCGTCGCGGTGTGCGGTGGGGGTCTGGGGTGCGGGCCGGTAGGCGTCGGCGATGATCCGCGCGGCTTCGGCTGCTGCCTCGTCGTCGGTCATCCGGGTGTCCGGGCGGACCGTGCTGGGGGTGTGCTCGGGATACATGCGGAATCCCTTCCGGTACGCGGTTGGGGAGGCGGGGGCACCCCCTGCCGGGTGGCTTCAGAGGGGGGTTCGGGGCTCTGACCTGGGGCGCCTCCCCGCCTCCCCGAAACGGTGTTTCCGCTGATCAACGCGGGGGAGGCGGGGTGGGGAGGCGGTTGGGGAGTTCTCCCCGCCTCCCCTGTGCGGGACGGCTTGCCTCCCCGTGATCAGCAGGCGGAAGCGGAACCGTCCATGTCGCGGTTGGCGAGCGCCCGCAGGACGTGATCACGGTGGACGACCATGACTCCGTGAGACTTCTTCGGCTCCTCGCCGTGCTCCTCCAGCAGTTGCTTCAGCCGGTCGTTGGTCCACTCGTCGCCGTACGCCTTGGCATCCAGCGCGTGCAGCCGCTTCAGCACCTCGTTGGTCCGCAGCCTCGGTGCGTCGCCGATGACGTCGGCGACGTCGGCGAGCGGATCACGCTCCTCGCCCCGGTCGACGGTGCGCAGGGTGGTCGTGCCGTCGCGCAGGGCCTTGGCCCGCTCCGCGATCTCGGCTGCCGGCTCGTCACCGATGAAGTGGGTGCGGACCGTGATGGACGCCTGCCCGGCGGGGATGGTGATGCCGTCCGAGGCGACCACGAGGGTTCCCTTGTCCAGGCCCTGGCGCAGCAGGTGCGGAGCCGCGCCGGCGTTGACGGCTTTGGCGCCGAGCGCCATCTCCGCCTGAGACTCGGTGCCTACCACGAGGGAGGCGCGGGTGTGGGCGCCCTCGCGGACCAGCTTGGGAAGGTTCTGGTCGGTGGGGTCCTGCGTGCCCTGCCACATCAGCACATCCACCGCACGGCCCTGGTTGTGAATCTTGCGGACGGCCATGAAGTATCGGGAGGTGGCCTTGGCGCCGCCGTAGGGCCGCTTGTCGTCGCCGACGACCGGGCACATGAACGCGAGCTGTGCTTCGTCCACCAGGACGATGAGGGGCGGGAAGACGGCGGTCGGGTCCATCCGGCGGGTCTCGATCCGCCGGTTCATCTCCTCGACCCCGTTCTCGACCATCTCGGTTGCCTGGATAACGTGGTCGTCGGAGGGTCCCTCGATCAGTACCTGTGCGATGCCGTCGAACATGGCCCAGTCGCCGATGCCTTTCAGGTCGGCGATCCAGAACTGCACCGACCGGTCCAGCGCCAGCCACAGGGCCAGAGCCCGCAGGGAAGCGGTCTTGCCCTGGTTCGACAACCCGGTGATGAGCAGGTGGCGCTGATACAGGCTCAAGGCGGCGGCGTCGCCGCGCAGGTCCTGGCCCCACGGGGCCTTGCCGGTCTTGTAGTTCGCGGTCAGGGTCTCGTCTGTGACCAGCGGGGACGGGCCGATCGGCTCATCCAGCGCCCCCGAGTCGGCGATCCACAGCCGGACCGTGCGGGCCGCCTCGGGGATCGTGATGAACACCTCGTGCTCATGCCGGGTCAGGTTCTCTGCCAGCTTGCGCCGCTTGTTCTGCACCTCGTTCGTGGAGACCCCGGACGGCAGGGTGACGTCGACTTCCACACCGCATCCGGCGATCCGGATCGGCCCGAGCATGCTCGCGCCGGCGTCGCCCATCTCCTTGATGGCGTTACGCAGCGCGGGAACCCCCAGGTCGCGCAGGGCCTTGACCACAATCGACGGGGTGATGGGCTCACCCTCGCCCGACCGGGCGTTCGCGGGGAGCGCCCACCCGGGTGCGGCCTGCTGCTTGCTGCCGACCGACCAGAGGGCGAGCAGGGCGAGGAACGGGCCGATCGCCAGGGCCGGTCCCCACACCACCTGAACGATCGTGATCATCAGGTTGATGAACTTGATGACCGCCATCAGGGGCGTGACGACCTCGGTGGCGTCCTTGGTGGCTATCGCCATGGCAATACCGAGCAGGACCAGCCCGCCGACGCCCATACCGGCGCTCACGGCCGCGCCCTTGGCGGCATCCAGCGGGGAGTGCAGCAGCTCCATGCGACGGCGGTGGCGTGCCTCGCGGTAACGCTGCCCCCGCTCCTCCCACTCCGCAGCCGACTCATGGTTCCCGGCCGCTTCAGCAGCCCGCAGCATGCGCTCATAGCGGGCAGCGGTCCGCCCGTCCCACGTGCGCTTGGCCACGATCCGCGCCCCACCCGCCACGTACAGGGCGTGCCGGGCCACCACGCGGGCCCCGGTCCGCGTCGCCTCATGGGTGACCGCGGTCTTCAGCGCACGCCCGGAGCGCACCCACAACGGCACGACCGGCGCCGGCGGCGGGTCGGGGACGACGGTGAGCACGGTCGGCGCATCCGCACCGGCCGGGGGATCGGTGTTCTTGTGCAGGTGAACGACAGTGCCGCTCATGATGGGGAGGTCTCCTGACTGCCCCGTACGGGGGCGGGAAGTTGAGGGGGCGTCCACCGCGCCCGTGCGTCGGCGCGGGCGCGGTGGACGCGGTATCAGCGGCCGTGACGTGCGCGGTTCTCGGCGTGGCCGAGCTGGGACGGGTCGGTACGCGGGCCGTCGATCCAGCAGAACGGGCGGATAGTGTCCGCGGCCTTGAACACGCGGATGGCGGCGCCCTCGGGGGCGTCCGGCGGGGCGTAGACGCGGCCCCGGTGCAGGGAGGCCAGCAGGCGGGCGGCATGGTGCTCGCACCCGTCCGCGCCAGCGTTGCGGACGTCGAGCACGGTCACGACGACCGGGCCCCCGCACGGGGTCGGGTCGTCGGGGTGAGCGGCTGGGCAGCGGGTGTCGGTCACTGGTCGTCCTCGTCGCCGGGCGTCCAGGGGATACGGGTGATACCGGCCCACACCGCGAGCCAGCCAAGCACCGCTGGCACGATGATGCGGCAGATGATCTCAAGCCAGTTCACGGCATCCTCCGTGGGTCGGACCGCAGCAGTGGGCGGCACGGGCCATGCTCACCACCACCCCGACGACTTCTTCGCGGCCTTGACCTTCGCGTTCTCCGTCACGATCCGGACCCGCTCGGCCTGCAACGCGGCCATCTCAGCCGTCAGCCGCGTCTCGGCAGCACTCCATGCCGCATCGATCCGCTGCTCCGCACCGCCGGCGCTGCGGCCCTTCACGATCCGGTACGAACCGCCCGCCAACGCGGCGAGGACAGCGCGGCGCTCACGGCCGTCCAGCGGCCACATCTCCCGGTTACGGACCGCTTCCAGCTTGCGTGTCGTCTCCCGGATCGCCTTGTCCAGGCGGCGGGTATCGGGCTTGCCCATGGTCAGGAACTCCTCAGGGGGTCGCAGGGATCGGGGAAGGCACAGGGAGTGCAGGTGCCGAGCGACGGGGGGATGACGTAGCCCGCATCGCGCCGGCACTGCGGGCACAGGCGGCGGGCGGCATTCGCCTTGGCCAGGGCCGCCCACTTGGCCGGCGTCATTGGCCGGACGGGCTTGGCAGCGTCGACGCGGTACAGGTAGGCCACCAGCGGGCCCCGGCGGCGGCGCGGCCGTTCAAGCTGCGCGGCCACACCCTGACCGCCGGGCCGCAGGCCGCGTGCCCGGAGCTGCCGGTAGGTGGCGTATCCGTCCGGTGCGAGATGCCACCGGAAGACCGGCAGCGCGGCCATCAGGCGGCGGCGCCGCGTGCCTTGGCGAGCTGGGCGTAGATGCTGCCCACGTAGGACGCGGACCGGGTGGCCGCGACCGCTGCCTCACGGATGGTCAGACCGTTCTTCCATGCTGCCTCGATGGCTGCGCGGGCGGCGGTGGCGTCCAGTCGCTCCGCAGGCGCGGGGGTGGTGTCCACCTCGGTCGGGAGCGGCTTGTCCGTGGCGTCCACGGTCCGGGTCGGCATGGGCCCTGCGGTGCCGTTGAACAGCCAGTCGACCTGCTTGCGGGACTCGCTCTCCCAGGTGGCTGCGGCGGGGTCGGTGACCTGCGATGTCATGGTGGACACGGCAGGGTCGGTTTCCTGGTCGTGTGCCTCGCCCGTGGTGAGCGCGGGGGCGACGGCCGCGGGCGTGTCCACCTGGTCGTGTTCCAGGGTCGCGGTCACCGGCTCGACCGGTCCCCATACCGGCAGTTCCCAGTGGGACTCGGGTGTGACGCTGGCCAGTGCCCGGCCGGTGCCGTCGCCCTGGCGGGCGGCCTCCAGCGTCGACCACGCTCCGGACAGCCGCTCGGCTGTCCGGGCCTGGACCCGTGCGACGCGGGCCCCTGCCTCCGTCACGGCCTCCAGCCGGGTCTCCTCGGTGCCAGCCTGCGCCCGGAGCCTGGCGCGGGAGACAGCCGCCTGGTCCCGTGCATCCTGCTGGATGTCGCGGATCTGGTCGAGCGCGTCCGGGGTGAGCGCGGTCCGCTCCCACAGCCCGTGGACCAGCCACAGGGCTTTGGCAGCGATCGGCAGCCAGGCCACGGCCAGCCATGCGCCCACGGACTGATTGGCGGTGAGTGCGTGGGCGATCAGGACGCCGGTCGCGATCAGGCCGAACGACCAGCCGACGCCGGTCACGGTGCGGGAGTGGTCGCCCTGCGCGGCGAGGCGTCGTTCATAGGCGAGGGTGGCCAGCCATCCCCCGTCGATCCCGAGACCGACGACCAGCGCGACCAGCCACGGCATCGCCGTGCCCAGCCACATCACGACCACGGCCAGGGTGAGCACCATGGACACCGCCGTCATCGCGACAGCGGGCAGCACGGTCTTGGCGTTCATGCCACCGTCCTTACGCACCGCTTGCACAGCGGACGACCTTCGGGTCCGATCGCGGGGGTGACGTAGATGCTGGAGCCCTCCACGCCACAAGCCGCCATCGTCTTGGACAGGCCGTCGTCCTCCACCACGCCGTATTGAGCGCGCAGGTGGAGCAAACCGGTCCGGCTGCGCACGTAGCGCCACGGGATGTTGGGGTTCGCCAACCCGGCGGGGTGCCACCCGCCAGCGGGCATCACGAACGGCTCGCTCATGCCGCACCCCCGTCCGCGCCGTAGTGGCGGTAGGTGGTCGGCGGCTTCTTCGCGAGCTGCTTACGCAGGTAATCGGTGTGCCAGCCCAGCCCCCAGTCAGCGGCCGGCGGCTCACCCAACGCGCCGGTCAGAGCAATGACCGCGTCCAGCACACGGTCTTCCAGCAGGAGCCGGAACGCTTCGCGGTCGGCGAAGGTGGCCGGTGCGGGGATGCTGATGGCGTCCAGGACGGCGGCCAGGAACTCGCGGGTGTCGTCGTTCACGCCGCACCCCCGACCGCGAGCAGGGCGGCGAGGATGAGCAGGGCCCCGCCGGCCCGGATGAGGTCGACGGCGCGGCGCAGGCACATGAACTTGACCACGGCCAGCCGGGACAGTCCGGCGATGTCCGCCGCAAGGTCACGCGAGACAGCCTCGCTGACCTCGTCGGGGGTGAGGGTGGCCCACAGCGGGAAGCCGTGCCGGCCGCTCAGGTTCGGACGGACCGACCGCAGCAGCAGTCCCGCAGCAGCGACCAACGTCGCCGTGCCCATACCGCCGACGATCGCGGCGGGCAGGTTCAGCGGCAGCCCGCGGGCGACCGTCCAGCAACCGGCCAGCACCGCACCGACGAACGCCAGCAACAGGGCAGTCTTGTTGTCCGTCCGCGCAATCTCCGCCTTCACCTCAGCGTGCGCGGCCGTCAGGTTCGCGTCGGCGGCGCTCACGCGGCACCGCCCGGGGCAACGCGGCCGGTGGTGCGGTTGGCGAGCACCGCACGCTCGGCAAGCACCCGCGCCAGGGCACGGCGCGTACGGCGGGTGTCCAGCTCGTTCGGGGTGCGGTCGAGCGTGATGATCTGCGCGTCGATCAGGTCGACGTCCGCCAGGATCAGCGGCATCTCCTGCTCGATCGCGTCCAGCTCCGCGGCCGTCGGTTCGATCCGGTCGGCGAACGCGGTAACAGCGTCCTGAACAGTGACGATGGGGTTCATGGGTCGTGGTTCTCCTCAGTAGGTGGAAACGGCCCGAAAGCACCCCCGGAGCTGCAACTCCGGGGGTGCGCGCCGTTGTGGACTGAAACCGCACATCGGCGGTGCGGCGGGCAGCGTGGGACAGTCGATAGCCGGGCCGGATCCCATGACCCGGCGGGCCTGAAGCTCAGCCCCGGCTCACGCCTGGGATGTATGCGGGCCCGGCGTTGTGGCAGGTCAGGCCCGCGTCTGGAGGTGCGTTCGCTCATGGGCCATCTTGTTGTTGAGATTCACATCCCAGGCGTGCCCTCGCGCCGACCTGCGTCCGCAGGAGCACTCCCACATCCACAGACCCTTCTTGGTCAAAAAGCTGCGCGCATTGTGGACGTACCGCATGACGGGTCCTTCCAGCTGTCGACGGTTGTTGGTGGTACTTGCCGTTGGAGCCGGTAGCTCCGACTCCCCGCGCCCCCGCCCGTCCGGACCCCGATGACGCAGGGCCCGTACGGGCGGGAGAGGCAGTCGGCCGCAGCAGAGGAGCTGCGGACCGGGACGGACCGTGAGAGGTGCTAGCGGGGCTGCTCGGTCAGGTGAGCCGCATCCTCGTAGGCGGTGCGGATCTCCTGCTGCTGCCAGGCCAGCTCAGCCGCACTCGGCGCAGGGTCCTGCCGACTGAGGTCAGCGGCCGACGCGTCCGCGTGGGCTTGCAGGTGCCATGCCGCCGGGTCGGCCCCCATCAGCACACCCCCGCGGGAGCTCCCGCAGCCGGGTGACCGGCCGCGTGCGGGTGCGGGCGAGGGGGACGGACGGGAAGCGGCGGCTTGGTCTTCCCGTGCTCGGTGTCGGCCATCAACGACCACCCCGCGCACGGGCGTTGTCCTCGCTGCGCTTGTTCTGCTCAGCGTTCTTCCGCGACAACTCGTCGCGCTCCTGATCTGTCAGACTCAGCACTACAGATGCCTCCAACACAGGTGTCTGTACGCGGTCCCCCGGGGTGCCACCCGAGGGACCGCTCTTGTGTGGAACCCTTCCGGCTCCCCTCAGCGCTGCACGTACGAGACGCGCAGCGGAGGCAACCGGCCGCAGCAGATGAGCTGCGGAGAGGTCGATGCGCGACGTAGCCGCGCGGTCCGTCTTTTCGACTCGGGGAGACGGGACCCACCTATGCAGTTCTCAAGGAACAGACCCTCCCCGGCAAGCGCGGTAACCCCTGGTCAGAGGGGCTCTCGTCCTCACGAGACCCGCCGGGCGCTCTGCGGTCGTGCAGCTCGAAGCAGCCCAAAGAAGGCCCCTCCGTTTCGCTTCCGCATGCGCGGCGGCGATAGACTGACCGTATCGCTATTCGCGAAAGGTGGCAAGGTTGGGGTGGTGGGCGTATCGCTTACCGTGTAAAGCAGTGAGGTTGGCAGCCGAACGGCCTGAGATGGGGACCAGATGAGTAGCAGTGATTGGGTCAGTAGCTCGGTGCCGTACGTGGTGCCCAGGGCGAAGGGCGAGGGTGACGCGTGGCAGGACGAAGCCGCAGCCAAGGGGGGTGTGGGCAGTCAGCGCATCGTCTGGGCTGGTGAGGTGCCCGCGCCCGCGGAGGTAGCGGCGCTGCTCGCGATCGAGGGCGGCACTGACGTCGTAGTGCGACAGAGGGTGATCTATCTGGATGACCAGCCGACCGAGCTGACCGACACCTACTATCCGGTGGACGTGGCCCGGGGCACGCGACTGGAGGGGACCGCCAAGATTCGGGGTGGCGCGGTCACGCTCCTCGCCGAACTGGGCTACACCGCGCATCGCGTCCGCGAGGAGGTTTCAGCGCGGATGCCTACTGAGGCCGAGCGGCGAGTACTCGTCCTCGCAGACACGGTCCCCGTTCTGTGCATGACCCGAGTGACGCTGGATGTCGCCGGTCGGCCCTTCCAGGTTGACGTGTCCGTCTTCCCTGCAAGCGGGCAGCGACTTTGCTACGAACTCGAACCGAGGAGCTGACGTGCCCAAGGCAGAGCAGGACGCCCACGATCGGCGTCCCCTTCACGAGCGCATCGCGGCCGATCTGCGCGACGAGATCATGTCGGGCGATCTCCCGCCCGGGGTCAGTCTCCCGTCGACTCAGCGGCTCAAGGATCGGTTCGAGGCGTCCAACGCGACCGTACAGAAGGCGCTCCAAGTCCTAAAGGATGAACGACTCGTCATCGGCCGCGCCGGTGCGAGCGTCACCGTTCGGGAGCACCGGCAGGAAACCATCCGACCGGCCGACACCGGGCAGCCTGCACCCCCTGGTGAGCAGTACTCATGGCTCACCGTGGCCAGCAGGAGAGGCAAACGCGGAAGCATCGAGTTGTTGGAGGTCGCGGAAGTGCAGCCACCAGCGGACGTGACCGCAGCGCTCGGGCTGAGCGAGGGGGGAACGGCCGTCATGAGGAGCCAAGTCCTCTCGTATGACGACGTGCCAGTTGAACTGGTGAAGTCCTACTACCCTGTCGAGCTTGCCAGGGGGACAGCGATGACCGAGCGACGGAAGATTCGCGGCGGAACGCCCGCCCTGCTCGCCGGGATGGGGTACCCGCCGCGCCACACGGTGGATCGAGTGTCGGCCCGTGTGCCTACTCAGGAGCAGTTCGAGGCCCTGCAATTGCCCAGCGACCTACCCGTGCTTCGCACGTTCCGGGTGGTCTACAGCGACGACGAACGCCCGATTGAGGTCACGGTGATGGCCAAGGCGGGGCATCTGTATGAGCTTCAGTACGAGTTCGTCTGACCCGAGCATTCCCCCAGGTGTTCCCCGGATGAGGAGATCGCCGGGAAGACAGCAGGTCAGGGGTACCGAAAGGGGCCCGCTGTAAATCTGCCGGCTCAGCCTTCCCAGGTTCGAATCCTGGCGCCGCCACACGGGAACGAAGGGCCCGTGATCTGTCAGACGACAGGTCACGGGCCCTTCGTCGTGTGATCACGGCGCGCGACCCGGCCCGGCCGGGCGGAGGGGCCGGCGCTCGTGCGCGTTCCCCCTCGTCGAGGGCGCGGGTCCGGAGCCGCTTCGGACGGGCCCGGTGTCGTGACGAAGATCATAAAGAGCCCAGCCGTGCCAACAGGGCGTGGTGTCCCCCCGTTGCTGTCGGAAGGGACGTCGCCCGAGCGGATCAGGCGCGGTGGCGGTGGTGGGGGACCTACGTAGCCTTGATCACGTAGGGAGACGGGTCACCCGTTCCGGGTGTTGCTGTGCACTGCTGCCAAAAGGAGACATGCCATGACCGCTTCCTCTGTGGGCTCCCGGCGTTCGGAGGCCGATGTCAGCGGCTTCACAGCCTCACGGCAGATGGCCCAGGCGTTGCAACAGATCCTGGCGGATCTCGTCGAACTGCACATCCAGGGGAAGCAGGCCCACTGGAACGTGGTCGGCCACAACTTCCGTGACCTGCATCTGCAACTCGATCAAATCGTCGACGACGCCCGGGAGTCGGCCGACGTCATCGCCGAACGCATGCGTGCTCTCGACCACTGGCCGGACGGTCGCTCCGACACCGTGGCGGCGAACACCACACTGCCCGCGTTCCCGGAGGGGGAGGTGAGCGTGAGTGCCGTCGTCGATCTTGTCACCGCGCGCCTGCGTGCCACCGTCGACACGGTGCGCACCTATCACGACCAGGTCGACAACGAGGATCCCTCGACCGCCGACCTGCTGCACGCGATCATCGACTCCCTGGAGAAGCACGCCTGGATGATCAGCGCGGAGAACCGGACCGGCTGATACCGATCCCCGCGTTGCCCGTGTTCGCCACGGCGGTTCCTGCGCGCGGCCGGGATCGCGTGGGCATGGAGGAGACTGGCTCCATGGCCTCCCGTCGTAGAACCTGCCCGGTGTGCCGTCGTGACATCGCCGTCGTCGCGGGACGCTTCGCGCGGCACGACCCGCCCGGCGCGCGCGAGAGCGGCGAACTCGTCTCGTGCGCCGGCTCACGGCGACAGGCTCAACTGGACGCGGCCCAGCCGACGTTGGACGGGTACGCCGTGCCGGACTTCCCCGGGCAGTTGCCCCTTTTCTGATGGATCTTCTGATGGATTTTGCCGGGTGACGCCGACCGGTCCTGCGAGGTCTGCGGGTCCTGCCGGTCAACAGGTCCAACGGGCCGCGGGCGGCCTCAGTTCCCCGCCACCGACTTCACGGCGACCGACACCGGCGTCGACCCGCCGATCAGCTCCAGCGTCAGACCGGCCGTCGCCGGGCTCTCCACCAGCTCCGCGAGTACGGCGGCCACATCCGCGCGCGGGACAGAGCCGCGCCCGGTGTGCGCCTCCAGACGTACCACGCCGGTGCCCGGGTCGTTCGTCAGCCTGCCGGGGCGCAGGATCGTCCAGTCCAGTGCGTCCAGGCCGGTCACGTACGCGTCGGCCGCGCCCTTGGCGCGCAGATACGCGTCGAAGACCTCGTCTCCCTCGTGCGCCGGGTCCGCGCCCATCGAGGAGACGACCAGGAAGCGACGCACACCCGCCTGGACGGCCGCGCTCGCGAACAGCACCGCCGCACCCTTGTCCACCGTCTCCTTGCGGGTCGTGCCGCTGCCCGGTCCCGCGCCGGCCGCGAACACGGCGGCGTCCGCGCCCCGCAACCGCTCCGCGACCTCCTCGACCGAGGCCGACTCCAGGTCGAGGACGATCGGTTCGGCACCGGCTTCCCGCAGATCGCCTTCCTGTTCGGCCTTGCGGATGATCCCCGCGACCTCGTCCCCGCGGGCCGAGAGGAGCCGCTCCAGCCGCAGCGCGATCTGACCATGACCACCTGCAATGACAATGCGCATGTTTCCGACCGTACGCCCGAAGAGCCGCATCCGCCGCATGAGTTCGGCCCGGTTCCCGCGTCGAGCGCATGGGCCGCTCCCGGCCCGGCGCGCACCCCTTGTCGGCCGCCGGTCTCTTCGCGGCGAGCGCCCCGCGTGCGAGCCCGTATCGAGCGCTCCCCTTCCCCTCGCTCCCCTTCACCTCGTCCACCCGATTCCCCCCGCTCCACCCGATTCCCCTGCCGGTCGGCGCCGCCCCGGCCCGCCGTCTCCCGGCCCCACACCCCCCCAGCCCAGCCCCTCTGTCCCCGTTATCTTTTTCGCGGTCCTGCAAGAGGGCCGCTGGCCTCCGGGCCCGGCATGACTGTGTCCCCCTGTCGAAGGCATGACCTGGGGGGTGGTGTTCACCGGGCCCGGGAGGTGTCCGTCGGAGACGCTGATCAGA
>NZ_JBIALO010000022.1:0-65384 GCF_042873595.1 Streptomyces sp. NPDC004629
GCCGAGGCCGACGTTCTCGGGCAGGTGCAGCACGGTCACGCGCGGGTCGCGGGCCGCGTACTCGTCGAGGATCGCGCCGCAGCCGTCCGGCGAGCGGTCGTCCACGGCGATCACCTCGAAATCGGCGAAGGACTGCTCCAGGACCGAGTCGAGGCACTCGCGCAGGAAGCCCTGCACCTTGAAGCACGGGACGATGACGCTGAAGCGGGGCACTGCGGGTCAGCTCCTTGCGAGGGTCACGGCGGCGGGGGCGGGGACGCGCTCCGCGAGCGGCATCACGGGCGGGATCGCCTCCGGTGACTCGCCGAGCAGCACCCGCCGCACCACCCGCTCGGCGGCCCGGCCGTCGTCGAAATCGCAGAACCGCTCGCGGAACGCGGCGCGCAGCGCCCGCGACGTCGCCCCCGCGTACGTGCCGTCGCGAAAGACCCGTGCCAGCTCCTCCGGCGTGCGCGCCACCGGGCCCGGCGGCGCCGCCATCAGGTCGAAGTAGACGCCCCGCGTCTCCCGGTAGACGTCCCAGTCGTCCGCGTACACGACGATCGGCCGGTCCAGGTTGGCGTAGTCGAACATGATCGACGAGTAGTCGGTGATCAGCGCGTCCGCGGCCAGGCAGACGTCCTCGGATGAGCGGTGCGCGGACACATCGATGATCCGGCCGGCGGGGCCGCCGGCCGCGGCCCGGCCGCGGTCGTAGAAGTAGTGGGCGCGCAGCAGCACGACCACGTCCTCGCCGGCCGCCTCGCAGAACGCCTCCAGGTCGAGGCCCGACTCGAAACCGGTGTGGTGGTCGCGGTGGGTGGGCGCGTACAGGACGGCCGTGCGGCCCTCGGGCACGCCGAGTTCCCGGCGGATGCGGGCCACGTCCTGCGCGGTGGCCGTGTAGTACACGTCGTTGCGCGGATAGCCGTACTCCAGTGCCTCGTACGAGCCGGGGAAGGCGCGCTCCCACATCTGGGTGGAGTGGCGGTTGGAGGACAGGTTGAAGTCCCAGCGGTCGACCCGGCCGAGCAGCTTGGCGAAGCTGCCGGACTGCGCGGCCACCACCGGGTACGTCGACTGGTCCACGCCCATCGTCTTCAGCGGGGTGCCGTGCTGGGTCTGCACATGCACGCTGCCCGGCCGCTTGACCACGCCCTCGGCGAAGTTGGCGTTGTTGACGAGGTACTTGGCGCGGGCCAGCACCTCCCAGTAGCGGCGGGAGCCGATCACGACGTGGTCCACGTCCTGCGGTACGGCGTGTTCCTGGCCGGCCTCCACCAGGAACACCGAGCGGATGTGCGGAGCGAGTTCGCGGGCCTTGGCGTGGATCGCGGCCGGGCTGCACGCGTAGCCGCGGCCCCAGTAGGCGCAGTACACGGCGAGCCGGGGGTCGATCGGGCGGCGCAGTTGCGTCCGGTAGTGCAGCCGGGTGCGCAGCCCGCGGGGACGCGGGAGGCGCTCGGCCGCCCGCGAGGCCGACCGGTTGGCGGCGCGCAGCGCGCAGAACGCCGTGTAGGCGCCCGCCGCGAGCAACCGGTGCTGGACGCCCAGGCTGCCGGCCGGCACCCGGAAACCGGCCGGGCGGTGCCGGCGGTACAGCCGGTGGGCGCGGCGGAAGAAGCCCCGGTGCCCGGAGGGCAGCCGTTCGGGCCGGGAGGCCGTCTTCAGGACGACCGCGAAGAGCTGTGCGAACAGCGGCCTGGCCCGTTCGCCGGCCAGCCCACGCTCGGCGGCCCGGGTCAGCACCAGGTCCACCTGGTCGAGCAGTTCGCGCTGGTGCGCGCCGGGCAGGTTGAGCCGGTTGCCCTGCCGGCGCAGCCGGTGCCGGACCAGGGCCCGGCGCAGCACCGCGACCCGCTCGGCGGCGAGGGTCGTCAGACCGCCCCAGCCCAGATCCGTGAAGTGACCGTCGGGAAAGGCGAGTCGGTGCTCGGCGACGAAGGAGCGGCGGTAGGCGGCGCTCCACGCCGGGAGCGGTACGCCGGTGAGCCGCGGGGCGCGGGCGGGCGCGAACGCGCCGCCGGGGGCGGCGGCCAGCAGCGGGGCGGCCGGGTTGCTCGGCTCGCCCTCCCACCAGGGGGCCCGCTCGTGCTCGAAGTACAGCACGTCCACGTCGCCCGTAGCGCCGAGCCGCGCGTCCAGCGCCGCCAGCGCGCCCGGGAGGAGGAGGTCGTCGCCGTCCAGGAACAGCAGATAGCTGCCGGACGCCGCCCGCATCCCGGCGTTGCGGGCCCCGCTCAGCCCGGCGGACGGCGGTGAATGCACCGGGGTCACCCGGGAGTCCCGCTCGGCGTACTCCCCGGCGACGTCCGCCGCCGGGGAGTCGGGGGAGTCGCAGACCGGGATCAGCTCCAGGTCGGTGAAGGACTGTGCGAGGACCGAGTCCAGCGCCTGGGACAGCCGGCCCGCGACCCCGTGGGACGGAACGATGATGCTGAAGCGGGGCATTGCGCTCTTTCTGTTGTGATACCTGCCTCCCGGGTCGCCAAGGTCCCGGGACTCAGGCCGTACGGACGCGGCCGGGCCGCCCGGTCGGCCGCCAGGTGGACGGCCGGGTCGGGGTGGGCCGCGAGGTGCTGCAGGGCATGGGAACTCCCGTGAGAGCCAACGGTGTTCAGCGGCAGTCGGTGACGGTGACCGGACCGGAAGGTTGCGGAAGGGTGACCAACGGGGGACCGGCGAGCGCCGACGACGCCGACGGCACCGGATGGCGTTCGGCGAGCGGTGTGACCGGCGGCAGCAGCACGGCCTCGCCCAGCACCACATGCCGGACGACCCGCTCGGCGGCCCGGCCGTCGTCGAACGGGCAGAACCGCTCCCGGAACGCGGCCCGCAGCTGGGTCGAGCGCGAGCCGCGCCAGTGGCCGGTCGCGAAGATGTCGATCAGCTCGTCCTCGCTGCGCGCGTACGCGCCCGGCGGACAGGAGCGCAGATCGAAGTAGGTGCCGCGGGCCGCTTCGTACGCCTCCCGGTCCGGGGCGTACACGACGATCGGCCGGTCCAGGTTGGCGTAGTCGAACATGATCGACGAGTAGTCGGTGACCAGCGCGTCCGACGCCAGGCACAGGGACTCCACGCTCGGATGGCCGCTGACGTCGATGACGCGCTCGCCCTGCACCGGCGGTCCGTCGTGCCCGGGATGGGCGCGGAACAGCAGCACATAGCGCGGGCCCAGCCGGCGCAGCAGGCGCTCCGGGTCGAGCAGCAGGTGCTGGTCGCGCCGGTGGTCGCGGTGGGTCGGCGCGTACAGGATCGCCACGGTGCCCCGGGGGATGCCGAGTTGTTCGCGCAGCCGGGACACGTCGGCCGAGGTCGCCTTCTGGAAGACGTCGTTGCGCGGGTAGCCGTACTCCAGGGTCGTGTAGCGGCCCGGACAGACCCGCTCCCAGGTGACGGTGGAGTGGCGGTTGGCGGACAGGACGTAGTCCCACTTGTCGACGCCGTCCAGATACGACCCGAAGTCCGTGGCACCGGCGGCGGCCGGGCGGTCCTGCAGATCGAGGCCCATCCGCTTGAGCGGGGTGCCGTACCGGGTCTGCACCCAGACCTGGCCGCGCCGCTTGACCAGCCGCGGGTCCAGATCGGCGTTGACCACCAGGTACTTGGCGCGGGCCAGCGCCGTCCAGTAGGCCGCGGTGTCCGGACGCAGCCGGCGGGTGGCGGGCGGCACCGTGTGCTGGTGCTCGGGCCGGGCGATCCACGCCGTGCGGATGTGCGGTGCGTACCTGCGGAACGCGGCCTCCAGGGCGCCCGGGTTGCAGCCGTGGCCGCGGCCCCCGTGAGCGGTGAACACCGCCCGGTCGGGGCGCACGGGCAGGCAGAGCTGGATCCGGTAGTGAAGCCACAGGACGGCGGCGCGCACCACCCGGCGCAGCCCCGCGGCGGACCTTCGCACGCCCCGGCGCAGGGCCGCCGCCAGCCGCAGCGCGCGGTAGGTGCGGTGCGCGCCCAGCCGGATCAGGGTGTGCCGCAGACGGGCGCGCGGCGGGACGGGGGTGCCCGGCGTGCGGTGGCGCAGATACTGGGCGCGGGCGCGGCGCAGGAACTCGGCGCGGCTGCCGGGCGGCAGCCGGTCGGGCTTGCCGTACACGGTCGCCAGGTGGTCGACCATGCGCTGGAACAACGCCGGCTGCCAGCGGGCGAGTTCGGGCCGCTCGGCGACGTATGCGAAGACCCGGTCGTACTGCTCGAAGATGTCGAAGTGCTTGCGGCTGGTGGTGCCGAGGATGTTGCCGGTGCGGCGCTGCCGGTAGTGCACGCACACCCGGTCCAGCGTCGCGAGGGACCGCGCCGACATCAGGGCCGGGAAGGTCCAGGGGGTGTCCTCGTAGTAGCCCGGTGGGAACGACAGCCGCTCGGCCTCGACGAACTCCCTGCGGTACGCCTTGTTCCAGGCGACCATCAGGACGTTCAGCAGCCCCGGCCGGTCCGCCAGCCGGAAGGGGGCCGGGCCCTCCTCGGTGAGCTGGGCGGCGACCTGGTTGCGGACCGCCTCGCCCGTCCAGTAGGTGCGCGCGTAGTCGTAGACCAGGACGTCCGGTTCGTCGGTCTCCTTGATCCGGTCGGCGATCCACTCCAGGGCGCGCGGGGTGAGCGTGTCGTCGCCGTCGAGGAAGACCAGGTAGTCACCGGTCGCGCACTTCATGCCCGCGTTGCGGGCCCGGCCAAGACCCCGGTTCTCGGACAGGTGCACCGGCCGGACCCGTGGGTCGCGTGCCGCGTACTCGTCGATGATCGCGCCGCTCGCGTCCGGCGAGCGGTCGTCCACGACGATCAGTTCGAGATCCGGGTACGACTGTTCCAGCACCGAGTCCAGGCATGCGTGCAGATATGCCTGGACCTGGTACGCGGGGACAATGACACTGAACCTGGGCACGGCACATCCATGGGTCGGTCGTCGCGGGCGTTCTGCCCGGGAACGGCCGGTGGAGTGAAGTGGTTACGGTTCGTGCGGCAAGTGGGGGACACCCGGTGACGCCGTCGGGGGCGGGCAGCTGCCGGCCCGCCCCCCAACCGTGGTCCGTCTCCGGTTGTTTGACCGCGTTACTTGACCGCGCCCGCCATGACCCCGGACACGAACTGCCGCTGGAACGCGAAGAACACCGCCAGCGGGATCACCATCGAGATGAACGCGCCCGGCGCCAGCACGTCGATGTTGTTGCCGAACTGGCGGACCTGCGTCTGCAGGGCGACCGTGATCGGCTGCGAACCCGACTTGGTGAACACCAGCGCGATCAGCATGTCGTTCCACACCCACAGGAACTGGAAGATGCCCAGGCTGGCGATGGCGGGCCCGCCGAGCGGCATCACCACCCGGGCGAACAGCCGCAGTTCGCCCGCGCCGTCCAGCCGGGCCGCCTCCAGCAGCTCCCTCGGGATCTCCGCGAAGAAGTTCCGCAGCAGGAACACCGCGAACGGCAGGCCGAAACCGGCATGGAACAGGACCACCCCGAGGATCGACCCGAACAACCCGAGCTTGCCGAACAGTTCGGCGATCGGGATCAGCGCCACCTGCACCGGTACCACCAGCAGTCCGACCACGGCGAGGAACAGCCAGTCGCGGCCCGGGAACTCCATCCACGCGAAGGCGTAGCCCGCCAGCGAGCCGATGACGACGACCAGCACCGTCGCCGGGACCGTGATCAGCACCGTGTTCACCAGGGAGTTGGTGATATCGCTGTTCTCCAGCAGCTTCTGGTAGCTGTCGAAGGTGAGTTGGGACGGCTCGGTGAACACCTTCCACCAGCCGTCCGCGCTCATGTCCTCGGGCGCGCGCAGGGAGGAGATGAGCAGCCCGATCGTCGGCACCAGCCAGAACAGGCCGACGACCAGCAGGACCGCGCGGACCAGTCCGCCGCTCAGCCGCTCCGCGATCCGCGCGCCGAGCGACTGCCGGGCCTTGACCACCGGGCCCGGGGCCGCCTCGCCGATGCCTTCGGCATGCGTCGTCATCGCCGCCCCTCCCGCCTCAGCCGGCGAATGTTGAACCACATCACGGGGATCACCAGCAGCAGCAGGAGCACCGCGATGGCGCTCGCGACGCCCGGCCGGCCCTCCGAGAAGCCCTTCCGGTACAGCTCAAGGGCCAGCACGTTCGCGTCGTCCTGCGAGGAGCCGGGCGCGATGATGAAGACCAGGTCGAACACCTTCAGCACATTGATCATCAGGGTGACGGTGACGACCGCGAGGACCGGCGCGAGCAGGGGCACGGTGACCCTCCGGAACACCTGCCACTCGTTCGCCCCGTCGACCCGCGCCGCCTCCAGGAGTTCCCGGGGCACCCCCGCGAGCCCGGCCGCGATCAGCACCATCGCGAAACCCGCCCACATCCATACGTACGAGCCGATGATGGCGGGCGTCACCAGCGACGGGCCCAGCCAGTCGACGCCGTTGTAGGGCGCCTTGAAGTTGTCCGCCGGGAGCCGCAGCCGGGCGCCGTCGGCCGCCGCGGGCAGCGTGAACGTGCCGTCGTCGGCGGCCTTCGTGGCGGCCACCACCGTGCCGTCCTTCACCGCCTCGATCTTCATTCCCGCATAGCCGAGTTCGGACGGGTCGGGGGCGCCCAGCGTGCCGACGCCCTTGCCGCGGGTGAAGTCCTGCCAGGTGCTGCCGGTGACCTTCCCCGGCTCGGCCTTCGCGGCCCGAGCCGTGCGGGCGTCGCCGGGCATCTGGTCGGGGGCGACACCGACCAGCGGCAGGGTGACCGGGGTGCCGGCGCGGACGGTCGCCGACGTGACGAAGCCGCCGCCGTCCGCCCGCAGCGGCGACTCGCGGCCCGGGTGCGCCTTCGGGAACGCGGACGACTGGACGAACGTGTCGTGGATCCCCACCCACACGGCGTTGGCGACGCCCTTGTCCGGGTCCTGGTCGTACACCAGCCGGAAGATGATCCCGGCCGCCAGCATCGAGATCGCCATCGGCATGAAGACGACCAGCTTGAACGCCGTTCCCCAGCGCACCCGTTCGGTCAGCACCGCGAAGACCAGGCCGAGGACGGTGGACACGGTCGGCGCGAACACCACCCAGATGATGTTGTTCTTCAGCGCGGTGCGGATGCCGTCGTCGGTGAACAGGGCACGGTAGTTGTCGAATCCGGCGAATCCGTCGCCCGAGGAGTCGTAGAAGCTGCGGACGAGCGAGTACCCGATCGGGTAGACCACGAGCGCGCCGAGCAGCACCAGGGCGGGCAGCAGGAAGAGCGCTGCCACCGTCCTGCGGGTGCCGGTCACGCTCTTGCGGTTGCGGGGTGCGGCGGGGGACGGTGGGCCGCCCGCCGCCGTGGCCGACGCCATCGCCGGCTCAGCCGCCGTTCCCGTACGCCGCCGCCGCGTCCTTCTCCAACTGCGCCTGGGCGCCCGCGACATCCGACGGGTTCTTCAGGAAGTCCTGGAGGGCCTTCCACTCGCCCTTGCCGGGCGTGCCGCCGAAGGCCTGCGGGGCCTGGTCGGACATGTCGAAACGGAAGTCGTCGCCCGAGTCGATCAGCGCCTTGGCGATCGTGCGCTGCACATCGTTCGGGTAGGCCGAGTTCGGCACGTTCTTGTTCGGCGAGAGATAGCCGCCGAGCTTCGCCTGGATCGTCGCCGCGTCCGCCGAGGCGAGGAAGGTGACCAGCGCCTGGGCCGCCTTGGAATCCTTCAGGACGACCGCCGCGTCACCGCCGGAGACCACCGGCGCGGCGGAACCCACCGCCGGGAACGGGAACACCTTCGCGTCCGTGCCCACCTTCGCCTTGGTCTCACCGATGTTGACCTGCGCGAAGTCACCCTCGTAGACCATCGCCGCCTTGGGCTGGTCGCCGCCGGTGAAGGTCTGGGTGACGGAGGCCGGGAACTCGGTCTGGAGCGCGCCCTTCGCGCCGCCCGCGACATAGTCCTTCTTGCCCCAGATCTGGGCCAGCGTGGTCAGCGCCTCCTTGACGGAGGGATCCGTCCACTTGATCTTGTGCTGGGCGAGCTGGTCGTACTTCTCCGGGCCCGCCTGGGAGAGATAGATGTTCTCGAACCAGTCGGTGAGGGTCCAGCCGTCGGCGCCGCCGACCGAGAACGGCGTGACCCCCGAGTCGTACACGGCCTGCGCCGTCGTCAGCAGTTCCTGCCAGGTCGCGGGCTCCTTGGCGCCGGCGTTCTCGAACGCCTTGGCGTTGTACCAGATCAGCGACTTGTTGGCGGCCTTGTAGTAGGCGCCGTACTGCCGGCCGCCGACCTTGCCGATGTCCTGCCAGCCCTGCGCGTAGTTCTTGGCCAGCTGGGCCTGCGCCTCGGGGCCCAGCGGCTTGGCCCACGTCTTGTCCACCGCCTGCTTGATCGCACCGGGCTGCGGCAGCAGCGCGACGTCCGGCGGCTGACCGCCCGCGATCTTCGAGCCGAGGAAGTTGATGATCGGGTCCTGCGCGGGTACGAAGGTGACCTTGGCGCCCGTGCGCTTCTCGAACTCCGCGAGGACCTGCTTGAAGTTCTTCTGCTCGCCGCCGGTCCACACGGCGGCGACCTCCAGGCTCGCGCCGTCCAGCTTCGGCAGGGTGACACCGCTGCCCGTCCCGGCGGCGCTGCTGCTCTCGCCGCCGCCGGTCTTCTTGTCGTCGTCGCTGCCTCCGCAGGCGCTGAGCGCGAGCGCCCCCGCGAGGAGAGCGGCGAGTGTGGTGACGGCCCTGTGGGTCCGGATGGTGCTGCTCCTGCTGCGCATCACTGCCCCGTTCTTCGTTCGCCGTTGAACGTCCGAGCGCTGTACCGTGCCGTACGGTCTACGCCCGGCCCCTCGAACGCGGCAAGAGCGCCTGCGGTGTCAACCCGCCGATCGTGACCGGCTCGTGATCGGCCGCGTATGCATGGCGCCTCCGACTACAGCAGGGACGGGACCTGTGTGGCCGACACCTGTTGGGCCGCGCGTTCCACCGCGCTGGCCAGGAGGGCCAAGTCCGTGGGGCCGTTGCCCAGTTCGCGTACCGGGCGGCGGGCCGGCGGGTCGCCCATGCGGTGCCAGTCCAGCGGGACGACCGTGGGCCGCTGGGTCGCCGTACGCGGAATCCGCCCGGTCACCCGTCCGGCCTGGAACGCGGTGACACGACCGTCCGCCGTGGCCAACCGGCCGCGGCCCGGCGCCGGTTCGTCCGGTCCTGAGGACGGCGCGTCCAGCGTCACGCGGAGCGCGGCCTGCCGCGCCGGCTCCGTCTCGGCCGTACGACCGCCCGGACCGGCCGCCGCCACCAGATGGACGCCGAGCCGTTCGCCGTCCCGCGCCACCGCCTCCAGCGCCCGCACCACCGAACCCGCCGCGGGCCGGCCCGGCGAACCGAGCGCCGGGGAGACCAGCGCGTCCAGATCGTCCACGACCACCACCAGCCGGGGCAGCGGCGGCGGCGCCTCCGCCCGCCCCTGCCGGGCCGCGGCGGGGCGCAGCCGCAGCGTCGTGCTGGGCGGGGATTCGAGGTCGCCGCCACTCGCGGCGGGCCGCCCCGGCGCGGTGCGCTGCGCGACCATCCGGCCCGACACCTCGCGGTGCGCGTGCCACTCCGCGAAGCCCGCCCGCCCCAGCAACTCGGCCCGCCGCTTCAGCTCGGCGCTCAGGGACTGCGCGAACTCCCGCATGCGCACCGGGTCGTTGGCGGCCAGATGGGTGGTGACATGCGGTATGTCCGTGCACACGCGCAGCCCTTCGCCGCCCGCGCCCACGCCGTCCCGCCCGTCGACCAGCACCACGCCCAGCCGGTCGGGGCGCTCGGCGGCGGCCAGCGAGGCGACGACGGCCCGCAGCAGCTCCGTACGGCCGCTGCCCGGCGGGCCCTCGACCAGCAGATGCGGCCCCTCGGTGACCAGGTCGGCACCGAGCGGGCCGCGCGGGCCCGCGCCGAGCACCGCCCAGGCCCGCCCGCCCGGCGAGTCCGTGTCGTCCGCCGCGTCCGCCCAACGCGCCATCAGCGACGCCGGCGTGGCCCGCGCGAGCCCCAACTCGTCCAGCAGACGCGCCGACTGGGGCAGCGGCGCGGCCACACGCGCATGCCGCCCGTCGACCGCGCCGTCCGTGCGCAGCGGCGCCAGCGCCCGCGCGAACCGCTCCGCCCAGGCGGGCGAGACCGCGTCGACCGCGGCCGGCGTGCCGGGGCCGAGCGGACCGGCCGGAGCGGCGTGCGCGCCGGGCCGGGGGACGTGCAGCAGGTGCAGCGCCGTGGCGACGTCACCGCCGAGCAGCGCGACGGCGCCGCACGCCCGGAACGTCGGCGCGACCGCGCACGCCGCCTCGTAGGCCTCGTAGGTCCCCGGCGCGGCGGCCGCGGCGGGCGGTGTCTCCGCCAGGCACACGACGTGCATCCCGGCCCGCGGCCCCTCCAGGGCCAGCCGCGCCACCGCCTCGCGCAGGCCCGCCCCGCCCGGATCGCCGTCCACGACGACGACCGTGTAGGGGCCGGGGAAGCCGCCCGTCGTCTCGCCGCCGCTCGTGGCCGAGGAGAGCTGCGGCGGTGCCGAGCCGTCGGCCGTCTGGCTCTCCAGGCGGCGCAGCAGTTCCTGGGTGCGGGCCGCAGCCTGTTCGCGGTCGTAGGCCAGCAGCAGGCGGCAGTCCTGACCGTGACCGGGGCGCACATGCGGCAGCCAGCCGAGCCAGGACCACTCGGCGGTGCGCTCCGCCAGGGGGCGCGCGCGGTCCGCGCTGATCAGGACGATTTCCAGGCAGTCGGGGGAGTGCAGCGCGGCGAGTTGGGCCAGGACCGCGCGGGCCAGCCCGGACAGCCGCGGGCGCGGCCCGGCCAGGCCCAGCGCCCCGGCCGCGCGCAGGCCGACGGTGACCGGCGTGCCGGTGAGCGGGGCGGGGCCGCCCGGCGTCGGCCCGTCGGCCGTGCCCAGCCGGACCGTGAGCGTCTGCGGGTGTCCCGGACCGCGCTCCCACAGCCGGGGGCCAGGGCCGAGCGCGGTCAGCAGCAGGGCCGCCGGGTCCGGCCAGGTCTCCGGCCGCCGCGGGCCGCCCGGCGCGGCACCGCCGTGCGTGCCGGCGCCCTGTGTGTCGTACGGCCCCGGGCCGCCGGCCGCCGGATCCGCGCGCCCCCCGGCCAGCCGTCGCGCCCACGCGCCGAGGCCGCCGCGCCTGCGCAGGCCGGGCGGCAGGTCGGTGCCGCGCACCGGAGTGCCCTTGCGTCCCCCGGCGGGCTGGGCGTCCGCTTCCGGGCCGTAGTCGTGCCCGTACGACCCGGCCGGGCCGTACGCGCCATGGTGTCCGCGCGGGCGCGTGCCCTGGGTGTCCTCGGTGTCCTCGGTGTGACCGCCCCGCGCGTGCGGGACCGCTCCGGTGCCGTCCGCTCCGGTGCCGTGAGCCGCCGTCCGGGGGTCCGCGGGTCCGGGCGCGCGCGTGTCCGGCGGTGTGCCTTGTCCCCTGCCCGCGTGGCCGGGGCCGCCGAAGGCCACGCCGGGGCCGCCGGCCCCGAAGCGGCCGGCGTGGGTGTCCGCGCCCTGCGTCCCGGGGCCCTGGCCGCGCGGATCCCGCGCAGCGTCCCGGCTCTCGATCCCCGGCGCGCCGCCCTGTCCGGGCACGACCGGCGGCTGCACCGGGCGGTGCTCCTGGGCCCGCGGCGCCGTACCCGGGGCGCCCCAGTCCGCCGTGCCGTGGGCGTGCCGGGCGGGCCCGGACGGCACGCCCCGTCCGCTCTGCGGGGCCGTGGCGCGTTCGATGCGCCCGGCGCCGTCGGCGTAGGTGTCCCCGACGTACCCGCTCTCCCCGGCGTACCCGGTGTCCCCGGCGCCGTCGGCGTACCCGCTCTCCCCGGTGTCCGTCGCGTGCCCCGTGCGCGGGGTCACCCGGACGCAGCCCTCGCCGTCGGGAGCCGTCCGCATCAGGGCGCTCGGCCCCCCGGACGGAGTAAGCCGCAGGGTGGACTCGCCGACCCGCAGCAGCGCGCCCGGCGGAAAGCGGACCGGGCGGTCGGCCACCCGCACGCCGTCCAGCGCCGTGCCGTTCGTGGAGCCGAGGTCGGCGACCGAGACGCGGCCGTCGGCGGCGACCGTGACGGCGCAGTGCAGGCGGGAGACGTCGGGGTCGTCTATCGGGATGTCGGCGTCGGCGGAACGGCCGACGGTGATCCGGCCGCCGTGCAGCAGATGGACACCGCCCGCGTCCGGCCCCGCCACCACGTGCAACTGCGTCGGGGCGTCGTCCAGCTCCGGATGGGGCTCCGGCTCGGCGGGCGCGCCCAGGGCCAGCACGGCGCCGTCGACCAGCGGGGGCTCACCGAGGGTGCAGCGCCGGGCGTCCAGCCGCTCGGCGCCGGCGTACAGCACGACCGGGGCGTTCGCGGTGTCGCGGACCGTGCCCCCGTCGCCGGCGACCGTCGAGGCGAGCGCCGACGTCACCGCCGCCAGGGCGGTGCCGGCGGGCGCCGTGACCAGCACGTCGCGGCACGCGGCGCGGCCCCCCTGCGGGGACGGGCCCAGCGGGTCTACGACGGTCAGCCGGATCTGCATCGCCGTCAGCGGTCCCTTCTGCACGGGCGCGGACTTCCCCACCCCACACGAGCGTCGGCCAGTACTGCAGGCATCCTCGCACCTGTCACCGACAACGCGCCCGCGGCCCGGTGGTAAGTGATCTTGATTGGTCGGCTCTGCCCCCAAAAGTGCCCGACCGGTACCTCAAAAGTGCCTGACCGGTACCGCAAAAGTGGCTGACCGGCACCCCACCGTTGAACATTTGAGATCGGCCCCTGTCCCGGTTCGGCAGCCTTTCGGCAACCAGGAGAACGAGGGAAGCGTCTTTCCTTCGCACAGGGACGGGAACGCTCATGTGGTGCCCCCGCAGGCGGCACTACAGTGGATCGGAACACCAGCAAGCAGCAGGGAGCGCATGACGTGCGGCCGGTAGGCAGCAAGTACTTGCTTGAGGAGCCGCTCGGACGCGGCGCCACGGGCACCGTCTGGCGAGCCCGCCAGAGAGAGACGGCGGGCGCCGAGGCTGCCGTGCCCGGCCAGCCAGGTGAGACCGTCGCGATCAAGGTCCTCAAGGAGGAACTGGCGAGCGACGCCGACATCGTCATGCGGTTTCTGCGGGAGCGCTCCGTCCTGCTCCGGCTCACCCACCCGAACATCGTCCGGGTGCGCGACCTCGTCGTCGAGGGCGATCTGCTCGCCCTCGTCATGGACCTCGTCGAGGGTCCCGACCTGCACCGCTACCTGCGCGAGAACGGCCCGTTCACGCCCGTGGCCGCCGCGCTGCTGACCGCCCAGATCGCCGACGCGCTCGCGGCCAGCCACGCCGACGGCGTCGTCCACCGGGACCTGAAGCCCGCCAACGTGCTGCTCCAGCAGCGCGACGGCCGGATGAACCCGCTGCTGACGGACTTCGGCATCGCCCGCTTGGCCGACTCCCCGGGCCTGACCCGCACACACGAGTTCGTCGGCACGCCCGCGTACGTCGCGCCGGAGTCCGCCGAGGGCCGCCCGCAGACCTCCGCCGTCGACATCTACGGCGCCGGCATCCTGCTGTACGAGCTGGTCACCGGCCGCCCGCCGTTCTCCGGCGGCTCCGCCCTCGAAGTCCTGCACCAGCACCTGAGCGCCGAGCCGCGCCGCCCGTCCACCGTGCCCGACCCGCTGTGGACGGTCATAGAGCGCTGCCTGCGCAAGAACCCCGACGAACGCCCCAGCGCCGAGAACCTCGCGCGCGGCCTGCGGGTCGTCGCCGAGGGCATCGGCGTGCACGCCAACTCCGCCCAGATCGCCGCCGCCGAGGGCGTCGGTGCCCTGCTGGCCCCCGATCCGGCGCCCACCGCCGTACCGGGCGTGCCCGGGGCCGCCGACCCGACCCAGGTGCTGCCGACGGGCGCCTCCGCGGGGGCGTACGACCCCAACGCCGCGACCAGCGTGCTGCCGCACTCCGGCGGCCCGGCGGGCGCCGCCGATCCCACCGCGGTGCTGCCGAACACCGGGGCGGCCGACCCGACCGCCGTCATGCCGCCGATGCCGCAGGGCCGGGCGGACCAGCAGGGGCAGCAGCCCGAGCAGCCGCACCCCTGGCAGACCCAGCTGCGCGCCGCCCGCGACCGCAACGATCAGACGCAGGTCCAGTACGTCGACCCGGACCAGGACCCGCTGCGCCGCCGCCCCCAGCGCCAGGTGGCCCGGCCGCAGCAGCAGCCCGCGCCCCAGCACCAGCAGCGGCCCCCGGGCGGCTACGGGCGTCGGCAGCAGCCTCAGCAGCCTCAGCAGCCTCAGCCGCAGCAGTACCAGCCGCAGCCGTACGCGGCGCCGCGGCCCGAGCGGTACGCGCCGCCCGCACCGGCGGAGCCGCGGCGGCCGGCGCCCGAGCCGCGGCAGCCGCGGCAGCGCAGCGCCAACCCGATGAAGATCCCCGGGCTCGGCTGTCTGAAGGGCTGCCTGTTCACGATCGTCATCCTGTTCGTGGCGGGCTGGCTGGTGTGGGAGCTGAGCCCGCTCCAGGACTGGATCGGGACCGGCAAGAGCTACTGGGGACAGCTCAGCGACTGGTTCAGCACGGTGACCGGCTGGATCAAGGACCTGGGCGGCGGTTCCGGCGGCAACTAGGGCTCGGTCTGCGGCAACTAGAGCTAGGTCTGGGGATTTGTCGACACCTGACGGGTGATTTCGGCCGCCGCGGTGAAGGTTGGCTCCTCGGACGCGTAGTTTTAGCGGCAACACGCGTCTGTAGGAGCAGTCTTGGCACGGAAGATCGGCAGCCGGTACACCGCGAACCAGATCCTGGGACGGGGCAGCGCCGGCACGGTGTGGCTGGGCGAGGGACCGGACGGGCCCGTCGCCATCAAGCTGCTGCGCGAGGACCTCGCGTCCGACCAGGAACTCGTCGGACGCTTCGTGCAGGAGCGCACGGCACTGCTCGGCCTGGAACACCCGAACATCGTCTCGGTGCGCGACCTCGTCGTCGACGGCAACGACCTGGCCCTCGTCATGGACCTGGTCCGCGGCACCGACCTGCGCACCCGCCTGGAGCGGGAGCGGCGGCTCGCCCCCGACGCCGCGGTGGCCATTGTCGCGGACGTAGCGGAGGCACTGGCGGCGGCGCACGCGGCCGGGGTGGTGCACCGGGACGTCAAGCCCGAGAACGTGCTGCTCGACATGCAGGGGCCGCTCGGCCCCGGCGGTGCGCATCCCGCGCTGCTGACCGACTTCGGGGTCGCGAAGCTGATCGACACCCCCAAGCGGACCCGCGCCACGAAGATCATCGGCACCCCGGACTATCTGGCACCGGAGATCGTGGAGGGCCTGCCGCCGCGGGCCGCCGTCGACATCTACGCCCTCGCGACCGTGCTGTACGAGCTGCTGGCCGGGTTCACCCCGTTCGGCGGCGGCCACCCGGGCGCGGTGCTGCGCCGGCATGTGACCGAGACCGTCGCGCCGCTGCCGGGCATCCCGGACGAGCTGTGGCAGCTGATCGTGCAGTGCCTGGCGAAGGCGCCCGCCTCGCGGCTGAGGGCCTCCGAGCTGGCGGCGCGGCTGCGGGAGCAACTGCCCCAGCTGGCCGGGATGCCGCCGCTCGACGTGGACGAGCCGGACGCGGAGTCGGCGCCGCAGGCCGCGGAGCCCTCGGCGGCGGCTCCGGTGCTCGGCGAGCGGGCGCGTCGGCGTGGCTCGGTGCCGCTGGTCCCCGGTGCGCAGCCGGACTCCAACCGGGACACGCACACCTCGATGCGGGTGCCGGGGGCGGACGAGCTGGCGGGCGGCGCGAGGGGCACCGCGCGCGTGCCCCGGGCCTCGGGTGCCCCGCGCCCCGGGTCGGCCCGGCACCGCGCGGCGGCCCGGCGCCGGCGGGTGACGCTGGGAGTGGCGGGCGTGCTGCTCGCGGCGGCGATCGGCGTCGGCACCTGGCTGGCGACGTCAGGCGACGACACGGGCGCCACCCCGCAGAACCCACACACCTCCACAACACCGTGACGTGCCGCTCCGCGGGTTGGGCCGAGTCGCGCCGCGGCCGTCCGGGCCCGGGGTCGTGAGCGCACGTCGGGGCCGGTGCCGCCGTGCGACGGTGCCGGGCAGGACACATACACGTCCCCGACATCGTGACGTGCCGCTCCGCGGGTTGGGCCGAGTCGCGCCGCGGCCGTCCGGGCCCGGGGTCGTGAGCGCACGTCGGGGCCGGTGCCGCTGTGCGACTGTGCCGGGCAGGACACATACACGTCCCCGACATCGTGACGTTCACCACGGCCGCTGCGCCGGTCGAGCCGATCCGCGCCGCTGACCGTCCGGTGCGGCATCGCGGCGGGTCGTATGGTTCCGCTGCACCTCGGGCCCGCTGCCGCACCGCGGCGGCTCGGAGCAGGGCACGTCCACGACACGGTGACGTTCCCCACGGGGTGCTCCGCCGGTCCGGCGACCGGATCGCCCGTGGGGGCAACGGCGGGTGGCCGCGGTGCTTGGCTCGCGTCAAGTGCGCCGCGCCGGCTGAGCCCGGTGGGAAACCGCGCCGCCGCTGTGGCCGGTCGCGCCCACGCGGCGGAGCCGCAGACCGGGCTCAGCCCCGTGCCCCTTACTGGCGTCACACCGGCGACCGTCCGGGATGGCGTCGCGCCCCGGCACCTCGGGCCCGCTGACCGCGAGGGCCCCGGCCCGCTGCCAGACCGTGACGGCGCCTCCCCGCGGCCGCTCCGCGGTCTCGGTCGGTCGGAGGGTGGCGGGCGGGCGAGGTCGGTTGCCATTGCCGTTAGTCTGGAGGCGTGGCAGTCGTCGATGTATCCGAAGAGCTGAAGTCCCTCTCCTCGACCATGGAGTCGATCGAGGCCGTCCTGGACCTCGACAGGATGAGGGCCGACATCGCCGTGCTTGAGGAGCAGGCGGCGGCGCCGTCCCTGTGGGACAACCCGGACGAGGCGCAGAAGATCACCAGCAAGCTCTCCCACCTCCAGGCCGAGGTCAGGAAGGCGGAGGCGCTGCGCGGCCGGATCGACGATCTCGGCGTGCTCTTCGAGCTGGCCGAGGCCGAGGACGACCCCGACACCCGCGCCGAGGCCGAGGCCGAGCTGACCGAGGTCAGGAAGGCGCTGGACGAGATGGAGGTCCGCACGCTGCTCAGCGGGGAGTACGACGCGCGCGAGGCGCTCGTCAACATCCGCGCCGAGGCCGGCGGCGTCGACGCGGCCGACTTCGCCGAGAAGCTGCA
Source organism: Streptomyces sp. NPDC004629 (assembly GCF_042873595.1). Classification (NCBI taxonomy): domain Bacteria; kingdom Bacillati; phylum Actinomycetota; class Actinomycetes; order Kitasatosporales; family Streptomycetaceae; genus Streptomyces; species Streptomyces sp. NPDC004629. The sequence continues at coordinate 17,089 of NZ_JBIALO010000022.1, forward strand.
GCGCATGTATATGCGCTGGGCCGAGCAGCACGGGTACAAGACCGAGGTCTACGAGACGTCGTACGCGGAAGAGGCCGGCATCAAGTCGACCACCTTCGCCGTGCAGGTGCCCTACGCCTACGGCACCCTCTCCGTGGAGCAGGGCACGCACCGGCTGGTGCGCATCTCGCCCTTCGACAACCAGGGGCGCCGCCAGACCTCCTTCGCCGGTGTCGAGGTCCTGCCCGTCGTCGAACAGTCCGACCACGTCGAGATCGACGAGTCCGAGCTGCGCATCGACGTGTACCGGTCCTCCGGCCCGGGCGGTCAGGGCGTCAACACCACCGACTCCGCGGTCCGCATCACCCACCTCCCCACCGGCATCGTGGTCTCCTGTCAGAACGAGCGGTCGCAGATCCAGAACAAGGCCACCGCGATGAACGTCCTTCAGGCCAAGCTGCTGGAGCGGCGCCGGCAGGAGGAGCAGGCCAGGATGGACGCCCTCAAGGGCGACGGCGGCAACTCCTGGGGCAACCAGATGCGTTCGTACGTGCTGCACCCGTACCAGATGGTCAAGGACCTGCGCACGGAGTTCGAGGTCGGCAACCCGGAGGCCGTGTTCAACGGTGAGATCGACGGCTTCCTGGAGGCCGGGATTCGCTGGCGCAAGCAGCAGGAGAAGTAGCCGAAGCAGCCAAGTCGACAATGGCAACTGCCGCCCTCGGGGCGGCAGTTGCCATTTGTCCGGGTTCTACATCACGCTCACGGGCGCCAACTCCCCGTAAATGCCCTGGTGCTGGACATTGCGCACGCAACGGCCTTGACGATCCCTTGGAAAATGGGAAGGGTGAAGCGTGCCATGCGTATCTCTGGGGCGCATGTGGACCGGGGGGCGTGAAGGACTTGAAGGACTTGAAGGACACGGACTTCACCGGCTACCCCCGTCGATCACGGTCGGCCCCATGCGCCGCACACTGACCATCAGCTACTGGGGGTAGCAACCACATGACCAAGAAGACGCGGATCCGGATCGCGCGGATCGCGGCCGGTGCCGTGATCGCGGCCGGCGCCTCGCTGACGGCGGCCGGCGCCGCCTCCGCCGCGGAGTCGGACTGCCTGCTCGGGGTCCTGTGCTCCGAGGAGTCGCCGAGCCCGGGCCCCACCGACACCGGCATCCCGACCACCCCGGAGTCGCCGCCGGAGTCCTCGGGCCCCTCGGACGAGCCGACGGAGCCGACGGAGGAGCCCACCGAGCCCACGGAGGAGCCCACCGAGCCGACCGAGGAGCCCACCTCCGACCCGACCCACGGCGGCGGCAACGGGAACGGCAACGGGAACGGCAACGGGAACGGGAACGGAAACGGCGGCGGCAACAGCAACACCGACCCCAAGGGCGGCTCCGGCAGCTCGGCCCAGGAGGGCGGCTCCTCCGCCCTGACCGGCACCGGCCCGGACACCCCGGCCGCCGGCGCCCAGGCCCAGGGCAGCGGTGACGAACTCGCCGAGACGGGTGCCGGGCAGACCGCGTTCCTGATCGCGGGCGCCGCCACCATGATCGCCGGTGGTGTCGCCTTCCGTGTCCTGCCGCGCCTCGCGGGCGGTCGGGGCGGCGCCGCAGCCTGAGCGTGACTGAGCGTAGTCACGTTCGTGCGGTCCGTACGGATGACGCATGACCAAGGGCCCGGAGCCTGCCGCTCCGGGCCCTTCGGCCGTCCTCAGTCGCTCTGTGGTCCGCTCACGCGGTCTGGTGCGCCAGCAGCGCCACCGCGGCGATCAGCACCGCCAGCAGTGCGATCAGCGCCATCGGGTTCAGACCGGCGAAGAAGCCGTCCTGGAAGAAGCCCTGCTGCTGCAGCCGCTCGCGGTTGGCCCGGCACACGGGACACCGGCCCTCGTTCACAGGCGCCGCGCAGTTCGCGCACACCAACCGGTCGTACGTCATGCGCTCGCCCTCCTTGCACCGGCCGTCATTCGAACAACGCCTACGGGAACGAGAACGTTCCCCTCACCACTGTGCCAGGTTCCCGCGGAGCGTGCGCGGGTCACCGGCATCCGGCGGTCCCCGCCTACAAGCCCGATACCCGGCAGATACACCCCCGATACCCGGCACAAAAATGTACAAGCTCCGCACAACCCCGGCCGGCGACTGCGCTCGCCCGCCGGGTTCGCGTATGGTCACGCACATCTACCCCCGGCGACCCGTGGTGCATCCGTGATCCGATTCGACAATGTCTCCAAGGTCTACCCCAAGCAGACCCGCCCCGCACTCAGGGACGTGTCCCTGGAAGTGGAGAAAGGCGAGTTCGTATTCCTCGTGGGGTCCTCCGGCTCCGGAAAGTCCACCTTCCTGCGGCTGATCCTCCGCGAGGAGCGGTGCAGCCACGGCCAGGTGCACGTCCTGGGCAAGGACCTCGCGCGCGTATCCAACTGGAAGGTGCCGCAGATCCGGCGCCAGCTCGGAACGGTCTTCCAGGACTTCCGCCTCCTGCCGAACAAGACGGTCGCGGAGAACGTGGCCTTCGCCCAGGAGGTCATCGGCAAGTCACGCGGAGAGATCCGCAAGTCCGTGCCGCAGGTGCTCGACCTCGTCGGGCTCGGCGGCAAGGAGGAACGCATGCCCGGCGAGCTGTCCGGTGGTGAGCAGCAGCGCGTGGCCATCGCGCGCGCCTTCGTCAACCGGCCCAAGCTGCTCATCTGCGACGAGCCCACCGGCAACCTCGACCCGCAGACCTCCGTCGGCATCATGAAGCTGCTCGACCGGATCAACCGGACCGGCACGACCGTGGTGATGGCGACGCACGACCAGAACATCGTGGACCAGATGCGCAAGCGCGTCATCGAGCTGGAGAAGGGACGCCTCGTCCGCGACCAGGCCCGCGGCGTCTACGGCTACCAGCACTGACACCGCACGAGATCCACGGAAAGGCTTGATCCGACGCCATGCGCGCCCAGTTCGTACTGTCGGAGATCGGTGTAGGTCTCCGCCGCAATCTGACGATGACCTTCGCCGTCATCGTCTCCGTCGCCCTGTCCCTGGCCCTGTTCGGCGGCTCGCTGCTGATGAGCGACCAGGTGACCACCATGAAGGGCTACTGGTACGACAAGGTCAACGTCTCGATCTTCCTCTGCAACAAGAGCGACGCCGAGTCGGACCCCAACTGCGCCAAGGGCGCGGCCACCGAGGACCAGAAGAAGCAGATCCTCGCCGACCTGCAGAAGATGTCGGTCGTCCAGAAGGTCACCTACGAGTCGCAGGACGAGGCGTACAAGCACTACAAGCAGCAGTTCGGCGACTCCCCGCTGGCCAGCTCGCTCACCCCGGACCAGATGCAGGAGTCGTACCGGATCAAGCTGAAGGACCCGGAGAAGTACCAGGTCATCGCGACCGCCTTCGACGGGCGTGACGGCGTGCAGTCGGTGCAGGACCAAAAGGGGATCCTGGATAATCTTTTCGGTCTGCTCAATCTGATGAACAACGCGGCGCTCGGCGTCATGGCGCTGATGCTGATCGTCGCCCTGCTGCTGATCGTCAACACCGTGCGCGTTTCGGCGTTCAGCCGACGGCGTGAGACCGGGATCATGCGGCTGGTCGGCGCATCCGGCTTCTACATTCAGGCGCCGTTCATCATGGAGGCCGCGGTCGCCGGGCTCATCGGCGGCGGTCTCGCCTGCATCTTCCTCGTGCTCGGGCGGTACTTCACCATCGACCACGGCATGGCCTTGTCGTCCAAGCTGAACCTCATCAACTTCATCGGCTGGGACGCCGTGTTCACCAAGCTCCCGCTGATCCTCGCGGCGAGCCTGCTGATGCCCGCGCTTGCCGCGTTCTTCGCGTTGCGCAAGTACCTGAAGGTGTGACGCACGCCAAGAGGGCCGTGCGGTCAACCGGCCGTACGGCCCTTCGCGTTGTCCTAGACTCACCGGCATGTCAGGCCGTGACCCCCTCTGTCAGTCCCGCCGCTTCCGCCGCGGGGCGGCCCTGACGTTGGTCTTCGCCGGTGTGCTCGTCACCGGCGCCGCGACCGGCTCCTTCCCCGACCCCGCCGACTCCGGCCGCGGGTCCGTCCCCCAGGACGCGGCCCGCGCGACCGTCCGGCCCGATGCCGTCCAGAAGGCCGCCGCCGAGGCCATGGCCGACGGCAAGTCCCCCATGGAGGCGGCCGAACGAGCGGTGAGCCGCAGCGGGGACCGCTGGGGCGCCGTCTACTCCCAGGGCGAGTACCAGGAGTTCGAGGAGGCCCTTGACGGCCAGTACACCGGCGTCGGCCTGTGGGCACGGCGCGCCGGGGACGGCCGTATCGAGGTGACCAAGGTGCAGCCCGGGTCGCCCGCGGCCGCCGCCAGGATCCGCAAGGGTGACCGGCTGCGCAGCGTCGACGGCACCGCGGTCGACGGGCGGCCGGTCACCGAGGTGGTCGCCCTGCTGCGCGGCGACGCGCTGGACGCCCCCACGGGCACCGCCGTCCGGCTGGGCCTGGAGCGTGGCACGCGCACATGGAGCGAGACCCTGCGCCGGGCCCGGCTGTCCACCGACTCCGTGACCGTCCGCAGGCTCTCCGCGGGCGTCACCGTCATCAGGATCGACGCCTTCACCAAGGGCGCGGGCGACGTCGTGCGCAGCGCCGTGCGGCAGACCCCGGCCCGCGCCGGGATCGTCCTCGATCTGCGCGGCAACTCCGGCGGCCTGGTCACCGAGGCCGTCACCGCGGCCTCCGCCTTCCTCGACGGCGGACTCGTGGCCACCTACGACGTCGACGGCGAGCAGCGCGCCCTGCACGCTGAGGACGGCGGCGACACCACCAGACCCCTGGTCGCCCTCGTCGACGGCGGCACGATGAGCGCGGCCGAACTGCTCACCGGCGCACTCCAGGACCGGGGCCGCGCGGTCGTCGTCGGCTCCCGCACCTTCGGCAAGGGCTCGGTCCAGATGCCGACCCGGCTGCCCGACGGCTCCGTCGCCGAGCTGACCGTCGGCCACTACCGCACCCCCTCCGGGCACACCGTCGACGGCCGGGGCATCACCCCCGACCTGGTGGCCGGCCAGCGGGCGCTGGAGCGGGCCGAGACCGTGCTCGGCGGGCTCGGCGACCCGTCGTAGCGCCGCGGTTTATCGGCTTCCCCCACACCCCCTCCATGGTGCGAAAATGGTCGGCACTATGGCTAAGGAAAAAGGGCGCAAGCTGATCGCGCAGAACAAGAAGGCGCGGCACGACTACCACATCCTCGACACCTTTGAGGCCGGTCTGGTCCTCACCGGGACCGAGGTGAAGTCGCTGCGCCAGGGACGGGCCTCGCTGGTCGACGGCTTCGTGCAGCTCGACGCGCGCGAGGCGTGGCTGTACAACGTGCACGTGCCGGAGTACACCCAGGGCACCTGGACCAACCACAGCGCCCGCCGCAAGCGGAAGCTGCTGCTGCACCGCGCGGAGATCGAGAAGCTGGAGGCCAAGGCCCAGGAGACGGGTCACACGATCGTGCCGCTCGCGCTGTACTTCAAGGACGGCCGGGCCAAGATCGAGATCGCGCTCGCCAAGGGCAAGAAGGAGTACGACAAGCGCCAGACGCTGCGCGAGAAGCAGGACCGGCGCGAGGCGGACCGCGCGGTGGCGGCGGCCCGGCGCAGGCAGCGCGGCCAGTCCTGACCGGCCGGCGGGAATACGCTGGCATCCGGGTGCGTTGGTCACGTACGATGGCAGCGCACCCCGGGGCGGGTGCGTGACTTGAAAAGTCAATATGGGGATGATCGGTTTCGACAGCGGTTGTCGAAGCAGGGGAAGCGTGTCGAGGAAGCGGCCATGATCTCGTAAACCACAGGCCGAAAAAAATAATCGCCAATACCAAGCGCGATTCCTCCCAGCAGGCCTTCGCCCTCGCTGCCTGATAGGCAGCCAGAGCGAGCCTCCTACTAAAGGGAGTGTCAGCCCGGGGCTGTTCCCGACCCGGATCCTGGCATCAACTAGGGGACTAAACCTTGATCCCGGTCACGGGGTGAAGAGGGAAACCAAACAGTGACTGAGCCCGTCGGAGACTTGTCCGCGTGATCTCCGGGGCTGAGAAAAGCGCAGCGGACTGCACACGGAGAAGCCCTGGTTCCGCACCGTTGGACGCGGGTTCGATTCCCGCCATCTCCACACATACGACAGGCGATGTGCGCCCGCGGACTGCGCGGGCACACATCGCCTTCGTCGTTGTCACGAGCCTTCGTCGTTGTCACGCGGCTTCGCCGCGCGAGCGGGGGCTTCGCCACGACGGGCCCTCGTCATGGCGCACCGCACTCAGGGCGCCGTGCGGGGCCGGGTGGTGGCGCGTTCGGTCAGGCGGGGGACGAGCAGCGTCGCCTCCGGGATCTCGCTGCCGGCCAGCTTCCCCATCAGCAACTCCACCGCCCGCTCCCCGAGTTCGGCGGACGGCAGGGCCACCGACGTGACCGGGACGCGCAGCGACTCGGCGAGTTCGTCGGGGCAGATCGCGGTGACGGACAGATCGCCGGGAACCCGCAGCCCGAGCTGTCCGAAGGCGTCGATCAGCGGTTCCAGCACCGCCTCGTTGTGCACGACGACCCCGGTCAGCGCGGGCTGCTCGCGCAGCAGCCGCTCGGCGACCCGGCGGGCCGCGGCGGGCGTGGCCTCGCACGGGTGGACGGCCGAGACGAGCCCGCGCCGGTCGGCCGCCGCGGTGAAGCCCCGTACCACCCGCTCGGCGAACGCCGTCCGGCGCACATACACCTCGGGCGGCGAGCCGACCAGCGCCACGACCCGGTGCCCGAGCCCCGCCAGCCGTTCCACGCACAGCTCGCCTGCCGCCTTGAAATCGAGGTCCACGCAGGTCAGGCCCGCGGGCTCGGCGGGAAACCCGATCAGCACGGACGGCCGGCCCAGCGAGCGCAGCAGCGGCAGCCGGGGGTCGTGGAGCTGGACGTCCATCACGATCAGCGCGTCCACCAGCGCGGTGTCCGCGACCCGACGCAGCCCCTCCTCGCCCTCCTCCTGGGTGAGCAGCAGCACATCGTGGTCGTGGCGCCGGGCCGTGGTCACCACTGACACCGCGAACTGCATGACCACCGGCACATGGATGCCCGCGCGCAGCGGGACCACCAGGGCGAGGACGTTGGAGCGGCTGCCGGCCAGGGCGCGGGCGCCTGCGTGCGGGCGGTAGCCCAGCTCGCGGATGGACGCCGCGATGCGCCGCCGGGTCTCCTCGGAGATGGGGCGCTTGCCGCTCAGGGCGTAGGAGACGGTGCTGGGGGAGACCCCGGCGTGCCGCGCCACATCGGTGATCTTGACCATCAGCCCAGCTCCACCGTGAGGAACCCGGTACCGGCCCGGGCCCGCGCGGTCCGCTCCCCGGCCGCGAGCGCCCAGGGCCGCGAGGGGTCGCCGGCCGAGGCCCGCAGCGTGTCGCCCTCCCGTACGACGGTGAAGGTCACGTCCCCGACCCGCACCGTCACCTGTGCGCCGCGCGCCGGCCGGAACGCGCGCAGCGTGACCCCGTCGGCGTGGTCGTAGTCCGGCCGGTCGTCCACCGCGCCCACCGGGATCACCGCCCCCGGCCGCACGAGCAGCGGCACGCTCAGAAAGCCGTGCCGCTCGCGCACCCAGCGCGGCCCGGTCACCGTGCGCCCGTCGGCGAAGCGGGTCCAGGTGCCCTCGGGCACGTAGTACGTCACGTCCCCCTCGTCGCTGAACACCGGCGCGACCAGCAGATCCGGGCCGAGCATGTACTGCCGCTCCAGATGCGCGCACCCGGGGTCGTCCGGGAACTCCAGGACCATCGCCCGCATCACCGGCACACCCTCCTCGTGGGCGGTGCGCGCCGCTTCGTAGAGGTAGGGCATCAGGCGCAGTTTGAGCCGGGTGAAGTGACGCAGCACATCGACGGACTCCTCGTCGAACAGCCACGGCACCCGGTACGACGACGACCCGTGCAGTCGGCTGTGCGAGGACAGCAGACCGAAGGCGATCCACCGTTTGAACAGCGCGGGCGTCGGGGTGCCCTCGAAGCCGCCGACGTCGTGGCTCCAGAAGCCGAACCCGGACAGCCCCAGCGACAGCCCGCCGCGCAGCGACTCGGCCATCGACTCGTACGTCGCCTCGCAGTCGCCGCCCCAGTGCACCGGGAACCGCTGGCTCCCGCTGGTCGCCGACCGCGCGAACACCACCGCCTCGCCCTCGCCCCGGTGCTTGCGCAGCACGTCGAAGACGGTGCGGTTGTAGAGGTAGGTGTAGTAGTTGTGCATCCGCTCCGGGTCGGAGCCGTCGGCCCAGGCCACGTCGAGCGGGACGCGCTCGCCGAAGTCGGTCTTGAAGCAGTCGACGCCCTGCGCGAGCAGCGCCTCCAGCTTCGAGGCGTACCAGTCGCGGGCGGCCGGGCTGGTGAAGTCCACCAGCGCCATGCCGGGCTGCCACAGGTCCCACTGCCACACGGCGCCGTCCGGCCGCTTCAGCAGATGACCGAGGGCCTTGCCCTGCGCGAACAGCGCGGAACGCTGTGCGATATACGGGTTGATCCACACGCAGACCCGCAGGCCGCGCTCCTTCAGACGGGCCAGCATGCCCTCCGGGTCGGGGAACACCCGCGGGTCCCAGCGGAAGTCGCACCAGTGGAACTCGCGCATCCAGAAACAGTCGAAGTGAAAGACGGACAGCGGCAGTTCGCGCTCCCGCATGCCCTTGATGAAGGACGTCACCGTCTCCTCGTCGTACGACGTGGTGAACGACGTCGACAGCCACAGCCCGAACGACCAGGCGGGCGGCAGGGCCGGGCGGCCGGTGAGGGCGGTGTACTTGCGGAGGATGTCCTTCGGGGCCGGGCCGTGGATGACGTAGTACGTCAACTGCTGTGACTCGACGCTGAACTGGACCCGGGACACGGACTCCGAACCGACCTCGAAGGACACCTTGCCGGGGTGGTCGACGAAGACGCCGTAGCCGGCGTCCGTGAGATAGAACGGGGCGTTCTTGTAGGCCTGTTCGGTGGCCGTGCCGCCGTCGGCGTTCCAGATGTCGACGACCTGGCCGTTCTTGACCAGCGGCCCGAAACGCTCGCCGAGACCGTAGACGCCGGTGCCCACCTTGAGGCCCAACTGCTCGCGCAGATAGTGCGCGCCGGTCGCGTCCCGCATGATGCCCATGCCCTTGGGGCCGCTGCCGGTCAGGGTGCGCCCGCCGGCCAGGAAGTCGACCCGCCAGGGGCCGGTGCGGGCCACCCGGACCGACAGCGCGCCGGAGGTGAGCATCGCGTGCTCGTCGTCGTAGGAGATATGCGCCGCGCCCTCCTGCCGCCGCACCTCGAACCGGGGGATGCGCGGCTGCTCGCCCTCGAAGTGGGTGAACGTGATGCCGATGACATCGGGCATCGGGGCATGGACGCTGATCGTCACGACCGGTCCCTTCAGCAGGTCGCCACGGTGGCGGACGGGCTGGGTCGGCGCGTGGATCTCCAGCGTGCCTCTCCCGGAGGGGGTGTCCCCAGCGGCGGTGACGTCGAGGACCTCGACCGGATGGGCCGCGGTGACGCCCTCGCGCAACAGCCAGTAGCCGTCGGTGAACTTCACAGGGGCTCCCTACTTGACGGCACCCGCGGCGAGCCCGCGGATGAGCGTGCGCTGGAAGACGAGGAAGAAGACGACCGCCGGCAGCACACCGAGCAGGGCCGCCGCGCTGGTCATGGTGGCGTCCATCAGCCGCTGGCCCTGCAGGACGCCGAGCGCCACCGACACGGTCTGGTTGTCGTTGGAGACCAGCATGACCAGCGGGAGCAGGAACTCGTTCCAGGTCCAGACGAAGAAGAACACCAGGAGCACGCCGAGGGTGGGGCGGCTGACGGGGACCACGATCCGCCACAGCACCTGCCACTTGTCCGCCCCGTCGATGCGGGCCGCCTCGATGATCTCCCGTGGGAACCGGCCCAGCACCGAGGAGAGGAGATAGGTGCCGAAGGCCGCCTGGATCACCGTGAACACGATGATCACGCCGATCCGGGTGTCGTACAGGCCCGCCTGCTTGCTCAGGTAGTACAGCGGATAGACCAGCGCCTCCTGCGGCAGCACGTTGGCGAGCACGAAGAACGCCAGCACCCAGGTACGGCCCTTGATCCGGCCGATGCCGATCGCGTAGGCGTTGAGCACCGACACGACCACCGCGAGTACCGCCACCGAGCCGCTGATCAGCACGGAGTTGAGGAGCTTTCGGCCGTAGTCGACGCGCTGCCAGAAGTCCTTCAGACCCTCCAGGTGGACGCCGTCGGGCAGGCTGAGCGGGCCGTCCTGTGCGTACTCCGCCGGTGACTTGACCGCGTTGACGGCGACGATCACGAACGGCACCACCATGAACAGGGCCGCCACGCACAGGGCGATCAGCACCGGGTAGCGGCGCAGCACTCCGGTCATGCCCGGCTCCCTTCCTCGGCGTCCTCCGCACGGCTCTGGAACCTCAGCCCGAGCAGACTGAGGGCCAGGATGAGGACCGTGAGCACGGTGGAGATCGCCGCGCCATAGCCGACCTGGGTCTTCTCGAAGAAGGTGGTGAAGGAGAAATAGGAGGGCACGTCGGTCGCCCCGCCGGGCCCGCCCTTCGTCAGCACGTACACCGCGCCGAACACCTTGAGCGCGGCGACGGTGCACCAGGTCAGGACCACATGGATCTCCGGGCGGAGCTGCGGCAGCGTGATGTGCCGGAAGCGGCGCCACCAGCCGGCGCCGTCCAGCTCGGCCGCCTCGTACAGTTGCGGGTCGACGCGTTGCAGGCCCGCCATGAAGACGACCAGCGGGAAGCCGAGCTGCACCCACACCATCACGCCCATCACGCTGTACAGCGCGAGGTCCGGGTCGCCGAGCCAGTCCTGCCGCCAGGAGCCGAGCCCGACGGCCTTCAGCAGGGCGTTGAGCGTGCCGTCGTCCGGGGCGAGGATCCAGCTCCAGACGATGCCGGCGACCGCGATCGGCAGCACCTGCGGCAGATAGAAACAGGCGCGCAGCACCACCACGACCCGGGAGCCGAAGTGCTTGCCGATGTAGTCGAACAGCGCGGCGGCCAGGACGAGTCCGAGCGCCGTCGGCAGGAGCGCCATGGCGACGACCATGAACAGGCTGTGCCGGAACGAGGCCCAGAACTCGGTGTCGCCCAGCAGCTCGCGGTAGTTGGCGAGCCCGGACCAGTCGGGGCTGCCCACCCCCTGCCAGTCGGTGAGGCTCACACCGGTGTTCATCAGGAACGGGACGACGATCACCGCGAGGAAGGCCAGGACCCCCGGCAGCAGGAACAGCGCGTGGGAGTCGCGGCGGCGGGGCGGGGTTCCGGCGCGGTGCCGGGCCTTCGCCGGCCGCCCGCCGCGTGCGACGGTGACGGTCATCGCCCCGGTACGCCCTTGTCGTACGCCTTCTGCAGATGGCTCAGGTAGGCGTCCGGCCGCTCGCTGTCCGTGATCAGCTTCTGGGTCTCGGAGACAAGGGTGTCGTAGAAGCCGGGGACCGGCCAGTCGGGGTAGAAGGCCAGGCCGTCCCGGGCGGAGAGGGTGTTGAAGTCGGAGATGAGGGCCTTGGCCCTCGGCTCGGTGATGGCCGAGGTGTCGGCCGCGACCGGGACGGCGCCCTTGTTGCCGAGCAGGTTCTGGATCTTCTTCGACAGGGTGATGTCGATGAAGTCGTAGGCGAGTTCCTTGTTCTTCGCGGCCTTGGGGACGACCCACAGATTGCCGCCGGAGCCCAGGGTCAGGTCCGAGCCCGGCCACAGCGAGGTGTCCCAGTCGAACGTCGCCTCGGCCTCGAAGCGGCCGAACCACCAGCTGCCGGAGAACAGGATCGGCGCCTTGCCCCGGATCCAGGACACGCCCGCGTCCTCGGCCTTCGCACCGCTGGACGTCCTGCTGATGTAGCCCTTCTTCACCCAGTCCGCGAACGTGGTGGCCGCGTAGGTCCAGGCGGGGTCGTGGAAGTCGGTCTCGCCCTGGTACAGCTCGTACGCGTCGACCCAGGCGCGGTCGGCCCGGGAGAGGGCCAGTTGGTACAGATACTGCTGGGCCGGGTACTCGGCGCCCGCGTTGGCGAGCGGGGTGACGCCCTTGTGCACGAACGCGTCCATGGCGGCGGTCAGTTCGTCGAACGTCTTCGGCTCGGCGATGCCGTACTTCGCGAACAGGTCCTTGTTGTAGAAGACCATCGTGTACTCGGCGTAGTTGGGCACGCCGTACCACGTGCCGGAGCCCATCACGCCGTTCGCGTCGTACCGGCTGGTCGTGCGGACGCCCGCGCTCAGCTTCTTGTCCCAGCCGCGTGTGGTGGCCTGGGCGGTCAGATCGGTGAGCAGGCCCTGCTTGGAGAGCAGACCCGCCGTCGCGTTGCCCTTGTTGTACTCCATCAGATCGGGCGCGTCGGAGGAGTTGAGCACCATCGGCGCCGTCTTCTGGATCTGTTCGAATCCCTTCTCCTCGAACTTCACCGTGACACCCGGGTGCCGGGCCTCGAACTCCTTGACGGCCTCCTTCCAGGCCACGCCCATCGCGCTGTTGGGCGCTTCGTAGTGCCACAGCCGCAGCGTCCTGCCGTCGGAGGAGCCGTCGTCCGAGCCGCCGCAGGAGGTCAACAGCAGGGACCCGGAGAGGATCACCGCAGCGGCCGCCACACGCCTTCGTGCCGTCAACATCCTGTGCCTCCAGGGGAGTCGGATGGTTCTGGGGTCGCCGTGCAGCGGGGCACCGGTCCCGTCGAACCAGTTCGATGCGCGGCGTCGAAGCGCTTCGACGGGGGAAGGTAGGTGAGGCCCTTGAGTGCGTCAATGGGCGCGGCGAGAATTGATTCAAGCGGTTCGACGGGCTCGCCGCGACCATCGCGGCCGGGCGGTGGCCGAGGCGATCAGCAGCGCGGTGCCGGCCGCCGCGGCCGGCACCGCGAAGCCCGTCGTCGGCGAGGCGTGCTGTGCGGCCCAGCCGCCGCCCGCGGAGCCGCAGGCGATGCCGAGGAGCAGCCCGGTGACCACGAGGCTCATCCCCTCGTTCAGCCGGCCCTCGGGGGTCTGCCGCTGGACCAGCGTCATCGCGGTGACCATCGTCGGCGCGGTCGCCATGCCCGCCACGAGCAGGGCCGCCGCCAGCGCCCACAGCGATCCCGAGACGCCGGCCGCGAGCAGCGGCAGCAGCATCAGCGCGGTCATCGCGAGCAGACACCTCGGCAGCCGCGCGCGGGCCGGGCCCCGCGCCCCGTACCACAGCCCGGCCGCACACGAGCCCGCCGCCTGCAGGGCGAGGACCGCCCCGGCCGCGGACCGGTGGCCCTGCCCGTCCGCGTAGGCGATCGTGACGACCTCCATCGAGCCGAAGACGGCGCCGGTGGCGACGAAACAGACCAGCAGCGGCGGGAAACCCGGGGCGCGCAGCGGCGAGCGGCCCCGGCGCACCGCCCGCGGCGGCGGCTCGGTCGCCCGCTGCGCCGCGAACACCAGCATGCCCGTCAGCAGCAGTACCGCCCCGGCGAGCGTGCCGGCCTCGGGGAAGAACGTCCCGGTCAGGAAGGACGCCAGCACCGGGCCGAGCATGAAGCACAACTCGTCCGCGGCCTGTTCGAAGGAGTTCGCGGTGTGCAGGGCGCCGGGGTCGTCCCGCAGCAGATGCGCCCAGCGGGCCCGGGACAGTCCGCCGATGTTGGGGGTGGTGGCGGTGGCCGCGTACGCGGCGAACAGGGTCCAGTTCGGGGCGCCGTAACGCACGCACAGCAGCAGGGCGAGGCTGCCCAGCACCGCGCACACCGTGGCCGGCACGGCGACCCGGGCCTGCCCGTGCCGGTCCACCAGCCGCGCGAGCCACGGCCCGGCCACCGCCGTCGCCCCGAGACCGACCGCGGTGACGGCGCCGGCGAGCGCGTACGAGCCCCGTGCGCCGGCGATCATCACGACGGCGCTCACGCTGAACATGCCCATCGGCAGCCGGGCGATCAGGTTCCCGACGGTGAAGGCCCGGACCCCGGGGCGGGCGAAGAGACGACGGTAGGGGGCCGACGGGGTCGCCCTGCCGGGGGCTCGGTCGGCCCTCTGGCGAGAAGGCTCGGGGTGGGTTCCGACGGGGGCCGGGGCCGTTGTCCGGGCGGGGGGTTCGGACGGTGCTTCGGGGGACGGCTCGGTGTGTGCCCCGGCGGGGACCGGGGTGGCTGTTCGGCCGGCGGTGTGGGTCAGGGGCTCGGGGGCTGTTCGGGCCGGTGGTGCGGTGGGTGGCTTGTGGGGTGCTGGGGGCCGTGACGCGGGGGGTGTCGCGGGTTCCGCGGGTGTGTCGCGGGCCGTTTCGGTCTGCTGCCGAGGCGGCGCTGCGGCGGCCGGTTGCGCGCGCGCCTTCGGGGGTGTCTCGGGGGACGGCCCGGTCTCGGGTTCGGCGGGGGTCGGTGGCATGGGGTCACCGTCGTCCGGGGGCGGTCCCGGGGTCCAACACCTGTTCGGTGCGGATTCACGCACATCCGTTGTAGATTCCGGGTGTGCCCGCTCCCGCCCACCTCGACCCCCGCCTCCTGCGCGCGTTCGTCACCGTCGCCGAGGAACTGCACTTCACCCGGGCCGCCGCCCGTCTGTACATCGCCCAGCAGGCGCTGAGCCGGGACGTACGGCGGCTGGAGCGGGAACTGGGCGCCGAACTGTTCCTGCGTACGACCCGGCAGGTGACGCTGACCGCCGACGGCGCGCGCCTGCTGCCGTACGCCCGCCGGGTGCTCGCCGCCCAGGACGACCTGCTCGCAGCCGCCGGCCGGGCCCGGCCCCTCCTGGTCGACCTGAACTCGCCGGGCCTGGCCACCGGCCGCCGCGTGCTGCACCGGGCCCGCGAGCTAGCCCCGGAACACGAGCTGATGGCCCGCTACGAGAGCGGGCTGACCGGGGCGGCGGCCGAACTCCTCGCGGGCCGGCTCGACGCGTCCTTCGGCCGGTTCGCGGGCCTCGACCCGGTGCTGCGGGCCGGACTCGAACAGCAGCCGGTCCGCTATGAACCCATGGCCCTGGTGCTGCCCGACGACCATCCGCTGGCTTCGCTGGAGGCGGTGCCGCCAGCCGCGCTCGCGGGCGAGACCGTGTACGCCGGGGCCGGCAATCCGCGCACCCCCGAGTGGACCGACCTCGCGCGTCGCCTCTTCGAGGGGTGGGACATCCGGCTCGCGCCACCTCTTCCGCTGGCCGTCGGGGACGAGGAGTTCGAGCGGATGATGGCCAAGACGCGGAACCCGATTCTCGCCGTAGTGGACTTTCCGGCCATGCCACGGACGGTTTTGCGCCCGCTCGTCGATCCGGTCCCGCTCTCGCCCGTGTCACTCGTGTGGCGAAAGGGACTGGTCCACCCCGGATTCGATGCGCTTCGGCGGGCGGCGTCCCAGGTCGCCGCGGCGGAGGGATGGCTGCGGCGCCCCGCCGGGGGATGGATTCCGGCCATGGACGAGGATGTGATGTGCGCCGGGAACTGATACGCGGTGACCACACATCCTCCGCGTACGCTACATTCGTGGCCCGAGCACGCTGTGGTAAAGGGGGCGCTCGGGCCGGGTGGGGGCTCGGTTCGATCGACGGGTGCTCGGTGTCGTGAGCGCACCCGGAACTGTCCCGTGGGGGGATGTGCGCGCGTGAAGAAGTGGCGAGAAGACGCCCAACCAGAACGGTCCGACGTCGCAGCGACGACCCGGAACCTTCCCATGGCAGGGGGCGACACCCGGGCACTCCCGGAGAGGGGAAGCACAACCTCCCTCCGCGCGGACCGGGATCCTCACAGCGGGCCCGACGACGCGTTCGACGGCTGGTTCGTCAGCGAGTCCGGTGGCCGGTCTGTCAGCGATTCAGGTGGTCGGTCCGCCGGCGAATTCGGCGGCCGGTCCGGCGCAGGCCCGGACGGCGGGTCCGAGGGCGGGTCGGCGCAGGAGCGCCAGGTGCCGGAGAAAAGGTCCGGGACCGGCGCCGGGACTGGATCCGGGGCCGGGCCCGAGGCCATTGCGGGCGCGGGGCGCGGGCGTTTTATATCCGATGCCGAGACGACCGCGGTGCTGCCCACGACCGGAGCGGGCGGCCCGGCCAGGCGCGGCGATGCGGCCGACCTGCCTGGCCCGGCCATCGGCTCCGCGGGTCCAGCCGGTTCCGCCATCGGCTCCGCGGGTTCCGCCGTCGGCTCCGCCGGTTCTGCCGTCGGCTCCGCCGGTTCGGCGGGGCTTGTGCGGGATGCCGGTCCTGGTGGTTCGGCGGGGCTTGTGCGGGACCCTGGTCCGGCCGGTTCCGCGGGGCTGGTGCGGGGCGCTGGTTCCGTGGGGCGCGTGCGGGATGCCGGTCCTGGCGGTGCGGCGGGGCTTGTGCGGGATGCCGGTCCTGGTGGTTCGGCGGGGCTTGTGCGGGACCCTGGTCCGGCCGGTTCCGCGGGGCCGGCGCGGGGGGCCGGTTCTGCCGGGCTTGCTCGTACGGCCGGTGCCGCGGCGCCCTCGGGGTCGCTGCGTGACCCCTGGGACACATCCCTCTCGGTCCTTTCGACCGGGTCCGAGGGCGGCGCGCCGACCACGGACCCGGCCCACGATCCGCACGAGGTGACCGTCCAGCTCGATGCCGTACAGCTGGGCGACGCCCGGCTCCACCCGGTCGAGGGCGCCCGCCCCGGCGGCGGCCAGGACGGCTCCGACCGACCGGTCTTCGTCGACGAGTCGGGACGCCGCAGCCGCCGTTTCCGCCGCCTCGGCATATTCGTCGGCCTCGCCTGCGCCGTCTACGCCGTCGTCATCGTCGTCACCCTCCTGTCCGGCAGCTCGGACGCCCCCTGGCTGCCCGTGCCGGGCGAGAACGCCGACCGCCCGGCGGGCAAGGTGGACACCTCCCCGCTGCCCGCCGAGTCCGTCCGCCCCTCCGGCACCGGCAGCGCCACCCCCGGGGCCACCCCCACGGCCGGCGACGGCACCACCCCGGCACCGGGCACGGGCGCCGCCCAGCCCGGCGCCACCACCAGCCCCGGCGGGCCCGGCACGGCCACCGACCCGCAGCCGACGGCGACCAGATCCGCGTCCGGTTCGGGCGCCGGCGCCGGCGGCAGCGGCAGCGGCGGCGGCCCGACCGCAGGACCCAAGCCCTCCACGGAGCCGCCCCCCTCGGCCTCGCCCGACCCGAGTGACCCCGTCGACCCCGGCGGCCCCTCACCCGACCCCTCCGAGTCCGCGGCCGCAGGCAGCGCCGGCACCGGCGCGTTGGCCGGCGACTCGTCCGCCCCGGCGCCGATCGCCCAGGAGTACGGCTCCACGGCATCGTCCGCCCCCGACCCGTCCCCGGAGCACAACCTCTGATGGCACCCCGCACCCGCCGTCACCGGGCCGCGATCGGAGCCCGTGACGGCTCCCGGCGCCGCCGCGTGCCCATGCGCCTGCTGCTGCCCGTGCTCGTCCTCGTCGCCCTGATCGCGATGCTGATGCTGCGCGGCTACGTCCACAGCGAGATCCTCGCCGACCACCGCATCCAGCCCGAGGCCGCCGCCGACCGGGTGCCGGAGAAGATCATCGACGGCGGCCCGGTCATCGACACCCGCGGCGGTCGCACGGCCAGCCTGCGCGTCCCCGACCACCACCTGGTCCTCACCTTCGACGACGGCCCCGACCCGACCTGGACCCCGAAGGTCCTCGACGTACTGAAGAAGCACCACGCGCACGCCGTCTTCTTCGTCACCGGCACCATGACCTCCCGCTACCCGGACCTGGTCAAGCGCATGGTCGACGAGGGCCACGAGGTCGGCCTGCACACCTTCAACCACCCCGACCTCTCCTACCAGTCGAAGAAGCGCATCGACTGGGAGCTGTCCCAGAACCAGCTGGCGATCACCGGGGCCGCCGGGATCCGCACCTCGCTGTTCCGGCCGCCGTACTCCTCCTTCGCCGACGCCATGGACAACAAGTCCTGGCCGGTCACCGAGTACATCGGCAGCCGCGGCTACATCACCGTCGTCAACAACACGGACAGCGAGGACTGGAAGAAGCCCGGCGTCGACGAGATCATCCGCCGTGCCACCCCGCACCACGGCAAGGGCGCCATCGTCCTGATGCACGACTCCGGCGGCGACCGCCACCAGACCGTGCAGGCCCTGGACCGGTTCCTGCCCGAACTCCAGGAACGCGGCTACCGGTTCGACAACCTGACCGAAGCACTCGGCGCGCCCAGCGCGCTCACCCCGGTCAGCGGCGTCGACCTGTGGAAGGGCAAGGCGTGGGTCTTGCTGGTGCGCGCCGCGGACGACATCACCGGCGTACTCGTCGTCGGCCTCGCGGTGATCGGCACCCTGGTCATCGGGCGCTTCGTGCTGATGCTGCTGCTCTCCGGCGCGCACGCACGCCGGGTGCGCCGCAAGGGCTTCAGCTGGGGTCCGCCGGTGACCGAGCCGGTCTCGGTGATCGTCCCGGCGTACAACGAGGCGAAGTGCATAGAGAACACCGTCAACTCGCTGATGGCGAGCCAGCACGCCATCGAGGTCATCGTCGTCGACGACGGTTCGACGGACGGCACGGCCCGGATCGTGGAGGCGATGGGCCTGCCGAACGTGCGCGTCGTACGGCAGCTGAACGCGGGCAAGCCGGCCGCGCTCAACCGCGGCCTGGCGAACGCCCGTTACGACCTGGTCGTGATGATGGACGGCGACACCGTCTTCGAACCGGCCACGGTCCGCGAGCTGGTGCAGCCCTTCGCCGACCCGCGCGTCGGCGCGGTCGCGGGCAACGCCAAGGTCGGCAACCGCGACTCGCTGATCGGCGCCTGGCAGCACATCGAGTACGTGATGGGCTTCAACCTCGACCGGCGCATGTACGACATCCTGCGCTGCATGCCGACGATCCCCGGCGCGGTGGGTGCGTTCCGCCGGTCGGCCCTGGAACGGATCGGCGGCATGAGCGACGACACGCTGGCCGAGGACACCGACGTCACCATGGCCCTGCACCGGGACGGCTGGCGCGTCGTCTACGCCGAGAACGCGCGCGCCTGGACGGAGGCCCCGGAGTCGGTCCAGCAACTGTGGTCGCAGCGCTACCGCTGGTCGTACGGCACCATGCAGGCGATCTGGAAGCACCGCCGCGCCCTGGTCGAACGGGGCCCGTCGGGCCGCTTCGGCCGGGTGTGCCTGCCGTTCGTGTCGCTGTTCATGGTCGTGGCCCCGCTGCTGGCGCCCCTGATCGACGTCTTCCTCCTGTACGGGGTGGTCTTCGGCCCGACGCAGAAGACGGTCGTGGCCTGGCTGGGCGTCCTCGCGATCCAGGCCGTGTGCGCGGCGTACGCGTTCCGCCTGGACCGCGAACGCATGACCCACCTCATCTCGCTGCCCCTGCAGCAGATCCTCTACCGCCAACTCATGTACGTCGTGCTGCTCCAGTCCTGGATCACGGCGCTCACCGGCGGCCGGCTGCGCTGGCAGAAGCTGCGCCGCACGGGCGTCGTCGAGGCACCGGGCGGACCGATGCCGCGCCAGCGGGCGCGCAGCAGCAGTGATCGGAGGCCCGTGGCATGACCCACGGATACACGACCGGGACCGGCGCCGGCCAGGAGCCGACGCCGTCGTACGGCATTCCGCAGCAGCGGGCGACGGGTTCTGCGGCTGGGGTTGCCGGTGCATCTGGGGTTCCCGGTGCCGCTGGGGCATATGGGGCTGGTGCTGGTGCTGTGGTCGGTGCTGCCGGTGCCGCTGTGGCCGCCGGTGCTTCTGGGGTGGGCGGTGCTGCCGGGGTGGCCAAGACGCCCTCGGGTCGCGACCGCTACCTGGACCTGCTGCGCTCGATAGCCCTGGTCCGCGTGGTCGTCTACCACCTGTTCGGCTGGGCCTGGCTGACCGTGCTGTTCCCGTCGATGGGCGTGATGTTCGCGCTGGCCGGCTCCCTGATGGCACGCTCGCTCAAACGCCCGGCGCTCGGGGTGATCCGAGGCCGGATCCGTCGACTCCTGCCGCCGCTCTGGGCGTTCAGCGTGGTGGCGCTGGCGATGATGTTCGCGGGCGGCTGGAACCCGGTGAAGGACCCGGACAACGGCGGCACCTGGGGCCTCGTCAAGCTGATCGACTACATCATCCCGATCGGCGCCCCGCCCTTCCCCTGGCACATCGGCTCGAAGTCGGGCCTGCTGGAGGACACCTGGGCGGTGCAGGCGGCGGGCCCGCTCTGGTACCTGCGCGCCTACCTGTGGTTCGTCGTGGCCTCCCCGCTGCTCCTGTGGGCGTTCCGGCGCGCGCCCTGGCCGACCCTGCTGGCCCCCCTCGGCCTGACCGCGATCCTCGGCACGGGCCTCGTGACCATCCCCGGCGAGACCGGCAACGCGGTGACGGACTTCGCGGTCTACGGCGGCTGCTGGGTCCTGGGCTTCGCCCACCACGAGGGGCTGCTCAAGCGCATCCCCCGCTACCTCGCCGTCTCCTGCTCGGCGCTGATCATGGCCTTCGGCCTGTGGTGGGCCTCCGGCCATCTGGGCCCCGACGGCTGGGACCTGAACGACATCCCGCTGGCGCAGGCGATGTGGTCCTTCGGGTTTGTGGTCATTCTGTTGCAGTACTCGCCGTCCTGGCCGGAGCTGCCGGGCCGGCTGGCGCGCTGGGACAAGCTGGTGACCCTGTCCAACAACCGCGCCGTCACCATCTACCTGTGGCACAACCTGCTGATCATGGCCACGGTCCCGATCATCGACCAGGCGTACAACCTGCCGTTCATGCAGAGCGAGCGGGCCACCGCGGCGCTCGACTCCACCTACATGCTGTGGATGTTCTTCCTGGTCTGGCCGCTGATCGGGCTGGCGATCGTTGTCTTCGGCTGGATCGAGGACTTCGCGGCGAAGCGGAGCCCGAGGCTGTGGCCCAACGGCGCGAAGCGCTCCGCAAATCGCCGCAGAACGTGACCGCCCGCGCGGCCACCCTCGGCACCGGCCATGTCACGGAACGGTCAGCAACGCCCCTGCCGATGACGCCGATCGGTCCACCTTGCCCCGCTTCGCGCATCCCGCGCGGGCGGGGCGAGTCATATCGCCCTGGTGTGCCCGCACTCGATCCGGCTACCGTGTCCACCCCACTCAACTGCCCCACCAGGAGCCCACCGTGACCCGCCGCACCCGCCTGCTCACGACAGCCGCCGCCGGAGCGACGGCCGCACTGCTCCTCGCCGGGTGCGGCGGCAACGACGACGACACAACCCCGAACGGCAAGATCGCCGGCGCAGACACCACCCCCACAAAAACCACCTCCCCAACCCCCACCCAACCAACCCCCTCGAACCACCCGAAGATCACCCTGCCGTCGGACCTGACGTACACCTTCGACTGGCCGAAGACGGGCGACCCGGACAAGGACGCGGTCCTGTCGGACAGCGAACAGTCCATCAAGGCGGTGGACCTGGCAATCGTCAACCAGAACGCACTCGACGACGCCTACCTGTACTACTACGAGGGGGAAGCGGCCGCCGGTACGCAGAAGTTCATTCAGAACTATGTGGACCACAAGGCCAGCCTCACCGGCGCCTATCGCTTCTATGCTCCTGAGGTGGCTGTCGCAAAGGACGGAACGGCGTCACTCACCTACTGCGAGGATCAGGGCAAGGCATACGTCAAGTACCTGGACACCAACAAGGTCAAGAAGACCGAGGTCACTTCGAAGAGCTACGTCATTTACCACACGTCGCTCAAGAAGAACGGCAAGGGTGTCTGGACGATCCAGGAGATCAATTCTCAGAGTGGGAGTGCAAAGTGCCAGCCCTGATGCACAGACTCCAGACTCTCCCGCTGCTGCTCGCCACGGGAACCTGTCTGTCACTCCTTGCCGTCCCCGGCACTGCACACGCCGACGACACGCTCGACGGCAACACGCAGAACTCGTCCGAGCCGACCGCGAAAGGTGACAGCAGCCCCGACGGCACGATCTCGGCCAGCGCGTCAGGCGTGGTGTTCGACCGTTCCAAGAATGGGGCTGGTGGGGCTGTGGGGGCGCTGGTGTCCACCACCGACTGGGCCCCGCCTGCCTGTTGGTACGCGCCCAAGTACACGCCCGACCAACTCAAGGCGTACCTGGAGCCGATCTGGGCCGCCGACTCGACGGGTTACGAGTGGGACGCCCAGCAGCGCGACCGCTACGTCAAGGGCCACCCCTACACGGACTTCAACAAGGACAAGGCCGGCGACGGCTACTGGTGGGACTCGTACGTCAACAAGGACTTCCCGCCGGGCTGGGACAAGTGCAAAGAGCCGTACTTCTGGGTGGACAAGGGCGACCCCCCACCGGCCGACATCCAGAACGCGGTGACTCCCGAGATCCTTGCCGAGCTGGCGTACAACGAGATCCGGGTGCCGAGCACGACGGTGGACCTGGCCCCCGCGGATACCACGAAGGTCAACCTCCCCACCTGGGCCTGGCTGGACGGCGCCAGGTTCAGGCCGGTATCGGTGACCGCTTCCGTTCCGGTCCTCGGCATCGAGGCGACGACCACGGCGGAACCGGTCTCCCTGAGGATCGACCCCGGCACTGCGGACGCGGTGACCTACCCCGCGTCCGGCGTCTGTGAGATCAACAACCAGCGCATCGGTGAGCCGTACGCCAAGGGCAAGTCCGAACAGACACCCCCGTGCGGAGTGAAGTACCTGCGTTCTTCGGGCAACGGCTCCTACCCGCTGAAGGCGACCATCACCTGGCAGATCCACTGGACCGGCACCGGCGGCGCGGGCGGTGATCTGGGGGAGGGCACGTTCGGCGCCACCCAGAACGTCGTCGTCCAGGAAATCCAGGCCGTCAACAGGTGAGGGGTGTCGCCGTCAAGGCGTAGCCCGCCCGTTGCCCCACCCGGAGGAACGGGCGGGCCGGTGTGCCCCGGAGGCGGATAGCGTGATTCCGCTTCGTCCGAGGGCACACCAGGGGAGCGGACCGCATGGCAGATCGACTGGCCGTCGACGACGACGAGTTGAAGCACTTCATGAGGCTGCTGAACAAGTCGAGCGATTCGTTGAAGGGCCTGCGCAGGGCGCTGGCCGACGCGACGGTCAGCGGCCTCGGCACCGATGATCTCGACTCGGCGTGCGAGGACTTCCAGGCGGACTGGAAGTACGGCACCGAGCGGATCGGCGAGCAGACCGAGTCCCTGGCGAGGATCATCGGCGAGAGCAAGGACAGTTACCGGGAGGTCGACAGGGCCCTGGAAGCGGCGCTGAGGAAAGGCGCGCACGGTACGGGCGGGGCCGTACGGTGACCACGGCTCCCGGCGCGGAGGCGAACCCGTACCCGCACCTCGGTTTCGACCCGGCCCCCGGCGACACCCACTCCGTGCGCGACCTCCACAAGAAGCTGGCCTCGTGCGCCAAGGTCCTGGAGGAGACGCACGGCCTGGTGACGCAGTTGATGGACGGCAGCCACTGGAAGGGTGACGCGGCGGTCGCCTTCCGGGAGGAACTGCGGGGCGGACCGCTGGCCCTCAATCTGAGGAACGCCGCGCACTCCGTCCGCAAGGCCGCCGGGCAACTGGTCCGCTGGGAGGGTGAACTCGACGACTTCCAGCGCCGGGCGGGCCGCCTGGACGCGGACGCGCGGGATGCGTGGGACGTCCTGGACAAGGCGAGGAGGCGTGCGTCCAGGGCGCGGAGTTCCCCGGCCCTGGGCAGGGAGGCCGGCCCCGGCCATGACGACGCGCAGAAGTCCCTGACCCAGGCGAACGCGGCCGTCGCGCATGCGCAGGCCGACCTGGACGCCATTATCCGCCGGGCGCGGAAGCTCGCCGAGGAACACGAGGAGAAGGCCCGACACCGGGCCACCAAGATCCAAACAGCAACAAAAAAACTAGCCCCCCAAACCCCACCCTTCCCAGCACCCCCCCCTGACCTGGCTAACAGACAACCTCCCAGACCTCCTCAGCTGGTCTGCGGCGTTCATTGGCATTGTTGCCCTCACCATGGCGACCGGCGGCACCGCCGCGGCCGTACTGCTGCTGTCTGCCTCAGTCCTGAGCGCCGGCGCCGCGGCGGGAAGGCTGGCTGACCCGGCAGTGCGTGCCTCGCTCTGGGACGGCTTCCGGCGCCAGGAGTTCGACGCGGATTTCTGGAGCAACGCAGTCGCAGTCACCGCAGACGGCTTGGGGATGCTGCCCGGGCTAGGTGCCGTCGCGAAGGGCACACCCGTTCTGATGAGAGGGGTTGGGGAAGCAGGTGAGGCGCTCACAGCCGGACAGAGACTCGTCGCAGCGGGGGACCGGACCATGGCGAGTGCGCGAGAGTTCACGGATCTGCACAACCCGATCACCACGTGGATCCTGGAGAAGGCGCCACGGCTGCGGCCAACGGTTGAGGCAACCGAAGCCGCCGCTCCCTGGGCCGGTTTCACTACAGCGTCCTACGGACTGGCGGCGAGCAACTTCGACGCGCTGGACAACGACGCTACAGCGAACATCGGTACCGGGATGGATGGCTACTTTCTCGGGCCGGTCAACGTGGGAGAAACAATCGATCTCGCTCGCCGGGTCTTCCGCTCCTGATCCAGTAGCGCTGATCACCTAGATCGAACGTGAGGCGACATTCCTATGAATTCCACCGACGGCGCCCAGGCTTGGGGCCACACGCCTACCCGACGCGCCTGGGTGAAGCACATGGCCATCAACGTAGTGGGGATCATTGGATGGCCCGCGGGCTGGCTCACGTTGCTCGGTGCGTCGATGTACACGCCGAACTGGGTCGTTTGGCTCTTCATGCCGTTTTTTCTCTACGGTTTCTACCGATTCTGCAACCAGTTGACATATTTCCGCTGGGCCGACCGTATGCGACGCGTCCTGCGTGAGTACCCCTGGCAATCGTTGGAAGGGGTACCGAGCGGTCTCGGTAAGCACCCAGCCGCTCAAGACGACGGCATGTGGTTTGAGTTCCGGAACCCGGACGACTTCGAGGAGAAGATTCCCTTGGTTTTCCTCAGGCACCAGCGATCGTACTGGTGGCTGAGACGCATGGACGGCCCTCGCGCCAAGCCCAGTCGCAGGGCTCAGATCGAACCCCTCTGGTTTGCCGGTGATCCGCGCTTCCTGGCGGTTGTTGCGGCGCCGACCAAGGACGGCAAGGCTCC
The DNA here is from genome assembly GCF_042873595.1 of Streptomyces sp. NPDC004629. Lineage (NCBI taxonomy): Bacteria > Bacillati > Actinomycetota > Actinomycetes > Kitasatosporales > Streptomycetaceae > Streptomyces > Streptomyces sp. NPDC004629. The sequence continues at coordinate 42,085 of NZ_JBIALO010000022.1, forward strand.
CAAGCGCCTCTATCTTCTTTATCAGCGCTCGGTGTTCGACAGTGGTCGCACCCCTCAGGCATGGGAGGCCGGCACCGTCGACAGTGAGCGTGCCTGCCGGGCCGGCGCCAGATACGTGGCCCGTGGTTCACGCCCGCATGTTTAGCATGGGCCTCAACCGAAATCGTGATGCATCAGTGACGGCAGAAGATCAGAATCTCTGCGTCCGACCCGGCGCAGGAGCTGAAGAGGACGGCTTCTGGTTCGCCATTCCTCCGGGATTCATCTCGCTGCCCGTCGCTTCACCTCTCGCTTCGTCGGGCTCATTTGGGACACAAGAACTGAGCGCTGTCGTGGCGCCTTTTCTTTGCTCGGTGTCGGACGGGGCGACGCGCCGGAGGTTCGTCACAAGCCTGACGACCGCTCACCGGATGCTCTGCGCCTTGTGGTCGGAAGGAACGGTCCATTGTTCGCTCGGTCTGCATCGCGATGACACGGTAAATGACGACGGAGGCGTTCTGCTCTCCTTTTTCACGATCACTTGGATGAACATCTCTTGGGCCCCGCGAGCTGTCACTGCGGCCAGGGCCGTTACCACGGCCGAAGGGCATGGGAATATCGCGTACGACGAACTCGGCTGCGGCCCGGTCGCATTCAGCGAGACGCTACGCACGCCGAGGCCAGGCTCGGGTCTGCCGCAGACGCCGCTCCTCCAGATCTACGCACACGTGCCACACCCCGATGGCACGAGCCTGGTCCTGCTCACCTTGAGTACCACGGCGACATCTCACCGCGACGCCTACCGAACACTGCTTCGTCGGATCACGGAACGGGTCACCTTCGACGCCCCAAGGGGTTGACGGGCCCGTGGGTCTCCGGAGCTGGGCCGGGGGCCCGCCCCGGTAGGGGCGGGCCCGTTGGGTGGGTTAGCAGCCGCCGCAGTTGTAGTAGAGGACGTCCCAGTGGTTGCCCTCGTCGGCGTAGATGTTGCCGGCGCCGGACTGGTACTGGGGTGCGCCGTCGCCGCGGAGGCCGATGTAGGTGAAGTTGCCCTTGACGTAGTTGGTGAGGCAGGTGCTCTTGGCGTAGTCGAGCTTGTAGCCGTTCCAGTGCGAGTACGTGCCGCTGGCGTGCCCGGTCTCCGTGCCGCCGGTGATGTTCAGTGCACAGCCGGAGGAGCCCTTGAGGGTCTGGGCGCCCTGCGCGGTGGCGAGGTTGAGCTGCTCGAAGGACGTACACGTCGGGTTGTTGCGGTCGGAGCAGTTCCCGGACGACGACCAGGTGATGCCGGACGAGCCGAACATCGAGGTGGCGGTCGCGTGGGAGATCTTGGTGACGGCGGCGACCTGGGCACCGTCCTGGGCGGCCAGGGCGTCCCCGGCGTCGGCGAGGACGGCGAGCCCGGGGGCGACGGTGAGGGCGAGGGCCGTGAGGGCGGAACGGATCTTCATGGGGGGACCTTTCCTGCGGTCGGGCCGTGCTTCCTATGGGGCGGCTGTGCAGGTGGTGCAGAGAGATGGTGCCCGAGGTCTACGCGTGTCCGCCAGGGGTGAGGGCGGAGAGGGTCGCTGCGTCGTGCCAGCGACATCCTGACCTCGACGCCTCGACGCCTCGACGCCTCGACGCCTCGACGCCTCGACGCCTCGACGCCTCGACGCCTCGACGCCTCGACGCCTCGACGCCTCGACGCCCCGACGGACGCGGAGCCTCGACGGACGCGAGGCCTCGACGGACGCGACGCCCCGACGCCTCGACGGACGCGGAGCCCCGATGGACGCGGAGCCCCGATGGACGCGGAGCCCCGATGGACGCGGAGCCCCGATGGACGCGGGGCCTTGCGCTCCGGGTCTCCCGCGCTGCCGCAGGCACACGGCACGTCGGCGGCCCACGGCGCAGCCTCAGGTCGCCATCGGCAGCGGGGTTCGCCGGGGCGGGGGAGCCAGGGCCTCGGCCGGAAGGATCTCTTCCGTCTCCTCGTCGACCAGGGAGACGCGGATCGCCGGGTGGGGCGCGGAGGTGATGTCCGCCGTGATGTCCAGGGCGAACAGCACGCTCACCGGACGGGAACCGTGGGCGTCCGCGTATGTGCCCGCGTAGCGCAGCACCCGCCAGCCGTCGTCGTCCCAGTGGTCGAGCAGCGCCGAGCGGACCACCGGGCGCGCGGTCTCCCAGGCCACGGAGCGCTCCAGCAACTGCACGGTCGCGTCGACCGGTACGCGCTCACCGCCCGCCGACGGCAGCGGACTGCCGAACACCCGCAGCCGGGCCCGGCGCAGCGGCATCAGCCACAGGTGGTCCAGGTCCGAGGAGACGGCAAGCAGCAGTGCCGCCGCGGCCAGGAGCAGGACCGTGGAGGCGGCGGGGCGCCCGGTGAGCGTCGACCACCAGGCGGTGTCCGCGGTGGCCGCCACCAGGCCGCCGGCCACGACGAGCCCGGCCCGGGTGAACGACCGTACGCCGATGGGGCCTTCGGAGCGGGCGCTGCATCCGCAGGACGACTCGGGTGCGGTCGCCCTGGCGTACGCCAGGTAACCGGTGAAGCCGAGGCCGAGCACCGCCGTGGCGAGGCCGGGAACGGCCGCGGCGAGACCGGGAACGGAACCGGTGGGTACGGCCAACAGGGCGGCGGCCAGGACGAGTTCGACCCCGCCCACGGTCCGCAGCGCCAGCGTGGCCCGCCGGCCGTCGTCGAGTACCCGTATCAGCACGGTGTCGGCGGCCAGTTGGGCGGTGCGCCGGCCGAACAGCTTGGCCGCGCCGGTCAGTGCCAACAGCACTCCGCACACCAGCGGCGCCAGGTCGGAGAGGAGCGGGATCATGGCACCGCCCCTCAGTGCCCGAGTGTGACGCGGGCGATGTCGATGTGGTTGTCCGCGGGCCGCCAGGCGCCGAGTACCTGCGCGGTCTGGCCGATCCGCATCCGCGACAGGTCGGAGGTGAGCGCGCCGCCCTGGTAGGAGGCGGTCGTGGTGTCGGGCACGACCCGGCCGACCAGCTCGTGGTCGTTGTGGGCGAGGTGCACCCGGTCCTTGGCGATGCCGCGGATCGTGCCGTGGACGTTCACGATGTTGACCCACACCGCGTCCGCCGCGATGGTGCCGTCGGGCATGGTCACCCCGCGGGCGTAGAGGCCGTCGCCGGTCTCGATGGCCTCCGCGGTGGTGGTGCGCAGCTTCCAGACGCTGGTGGCGTTGGTCAGCTGGACGAGGTGCCGCTCTCCGTGCGAGCCGGCGACGTCCAGCACGCTCCGGTTGACGGCGACGACGCGGCCCTCCGCGAACGCGGCGGAGACCGCCGGGTCGAGCGAGGGCATCGGCGCCGCGAAGGCCGCCTCGGCGTCGAGGCCGCCGAGCGCGGAGGCGCCGACGATGGTGGCGCCGCCGACGGCGGCCGTGGTGAGGAAGCGTCTGCGGTCCAGCCGGCGCCCGCCGGGTGTCTGGCTGTGGCTCATGTCGTCCTCTCCTGTTCTCCTGGTAGGACTTCCGTGCTGGGTTCTGGTGTGACTTTCGCGCTGACCTCGGTCGTGGCACGTGCGTTGGCTTCAGTCGGGCGCGTGCGTTGACTTCGGTCAGGACTCCTGTGGTGACCAGGTCACTCGTAGATTTGGACCGGCACCAAGCCGGAGCTGAGGCTGCCGATCGCCGAGAAGGCGGCCGGGGTCAGGTCGAGGACTCTGTTGGTGCGGCAGGTGCCGTTGCAGCAGGTCGACTCGCCGCAGAAGCTCTTGGTGCGCGGGCCGCAGTCGGCGAGCGTGACGCACACCGTGGCGCCCGAGCACTGGTGGCGGACGTTCATGACGGCGCCGCAGCTGCGCCGCGGCATGTTCTCGCCGCACAGGTCGGGCCGGGTGATGTCCCAGCATGCCGAGGAGAGGTTGGGCCAGGCCGCCATGTTCTTGGCGGACTGGCAGGTGCCGCAGGCGCCGGTGTTGGCGCTGCCGCACGAGCCCCAGGCGTTGCCGCAGCAGAACCAGGTCGCTTCGCCCGCCCAGAGCGAGGTCGATCCGCAGGCCATGTCTGTTCCCTTTCGTGTGGGCACGGGCCGCAGGACGGGTCCGTGTATGTCCTGTGCATGACAAATTTGCCCGAGCGTGCGGTGGAGGCCGCTCGGAACGTTGTGCTTCGTGGTCGCCGGAACGAGCCGCCGGAACAGGCCGTCGGCCCGCGTCCTCGCGGGCGGACGGAGTCCGTCGTGTGCCGTGCCGTGCGATCGAGTGCGGTACGCGCTGTGCCGTAGGGCGTCGGATGGGACGGCGGTGCGGGCGGAGCGGGGAGCACAGCCATGATGCCGAGTTCTACGCGCGTCCGGAAGTGGGCGTGCACGGTGAATCCGCTCGGGCCCGGCGGCGGCCGTGGCGCCGCACGGCCACGCGGATCTCTCAGCCGTCCCGCCCGCGGGGTGAGAGCAACGTTCCCGGGCGGTCACCCGGCGCCACAGACCGGAAACGCGCCCTTCCTACCTTCCAACCGACAGCAACCGACCCCCGCAGCACCCTGGAGGCGTCATGACAGCCACTGGTACGGCCCCCGCACCGAGCGGCGGGGGAGGTCGCTGGATCCAGGACTGGGATCCCGAGGACGAGACCTTCTGGAGGACGACCGGGGAGCGGATCGCCCGGCGCAACCTGTACTTCTCCGTGCTCTGCGAGCACATCGGCTTCTCGATCTGGACCCTGTGGTCCGTGCTGGTGCTCTTCATGGGCCCGGAGTACGGTCTGACCCCGGCCGACAAGTTCCTGCTGACGTCCATGGTCACGCTGGTCGGCGCGGTCGTCCGGGTGCCGTACACCTTCGCCGTCGCGGTCTTCGGCGGGCGGAACTGGACGATCGTCTCCGCCGGTCTGCTGCTGGTCCCGACGGTCGCCGCGTTCGTCGTGATGGAGCCGGGCACGTCCTTCGCCACCTTCCTGGGGATCGGCCTGCTGGCCGGCATCGGCGGCGGGAACTTCGCCTCTTCCATGACCAACATCAACGCCTTCTTCCCGCTGCGGCAGAAGGGCTGGGCGCTCGGGCTCAACGCGGGCGGCGGAAACGTCGGCGTGCCGGTCATCCAGCTCGTCGCCCTCGCGATCATCGGGGCCGGCGGCGGGCCGCGGGTGCTGCTCGGGGTCTACATCCCGCTGATCGTCGTCGCGGCGGTCCTCGCCGCCGTCTTCATGGACAACCTCGCCACCGTGAAGAACGACACCGGGGCCGCCCGGGACGCCGCGAAGGACGGGCACACCTGGATCATGTCCTTCCTCTATGTCGGCACGTTCGGGTCGTTCATCGGCTACAGCTTCGCCTTCGGGCAGGTGCTGACCACCCAGTTCGGCCGTACGCCGCTTCAGGCCGCCTACCTCACCTTCATCGGGCCGCTGCTCGGCTCGCTGGTGCGGCCCCTGGGCGGCCGGCTCGCCGACCGGTACGGCGGCGCCCGCATCACGCTGTGGACCTATGTGGCCATGGCGGCGGCCACCGCCGTGCTCGTCGTCGCCGGTCTGCGGGAGTCGCTGGCGCTGTTCGTCGTCGTGTTCGTCGTCCTGTTCGCGCTCACCGGGCTCGGCAACGGCTCGACGTACAAGATGATCCCCGGCATCTTCCAGGCCAAGGCGCTGGCCTCGGGGCTGACGGGCGAGGAGGCCGCGCGGTACGGGCGGCGGCTGTCCGGGGCCTCGATGGGGCTCATCGGAGCGGTCGGCGCGCTCGGCGGGGTCGGCATCAACCTCGCCTTCCGGCAGTCGTTCCTCAGCTCCGGCTCCGGCACCGGCGCGTTCGTCGCCTTCCTCGCCTTCTACGCCGTCTGCTTCGCGGTCACCTGGGCCGTATACCTTCGCCGGCCGGCCACCGTGGCCGCCACCGAGGCGGCCACCGAGACGAAACGGCAGCTCAGCTACGCCGAGGTGTGACGTAACACCGTGGACATCGAGCCGAACCGAGCCTGTCATGCGCCGTTGACAGGCTCGTTCGGTACGGCAGGTACCGAATCGGCTTCATCGGTACCGCCGTCTGCTGAACGACGATCTGCGGTACGAAGAGTGCGAGAAGCGTACGAGAAGAGTACGAAGAGTACGAAAACCAGTGGTACGACGACTGGAGTACGGGACGAGGGCCATGTACGACGAACAGCAGCGACCGGACCACGGGCCCCTCGCGGGGTTCACCGTGGGCGTGACGGCCGCGCGCCGGGCCGACGAACTCGGGGCGCTGCTCCAGCGGCGCGGTGCCGTCGTCGTGCACGGGCCCGCCCTGCGCATCGTGCCCCTGGCCGACGACGGCGAACTGCTCGCCGCGACCAAGGAGATCATCGACCGGGCGCCCGACGTGGTGGTGGCCACCACCGCCATCGGCTTCCGCGGCTGGGTCGAGGCGGCCGACGGGTGGGGGCTCGGCGAGCCGCTGCTCGGGCGGCTGCGCGGCGTCGAACTGCTGGCGCGCGGGCCCAAGGTGAAGGGCGCGATCCGGGCCGCGGGACTGACCGAGGAGTGGTCGCCGGCCAGCGAGTCGATGGCCGAGGTCCTCGACCGGCTGCTGGAGGAGGGCGTGGCCGGGCGACGGGTCGCCGTGCAACTGCACGGGGAACCGCTGCCCGGGTTCGTGGAGGCGCTGCGGGCCGGCGGAGCTGAGGTGCTTCCGGTGCCGGTGTACCGGTGGATGCCGCCCGAGGACATCGGCCCGGTGGACCGGTTGCTGGACGCGGCCCTGACCCGAGGACTGGACGCGCTCACCTTCACCAGTGCGCCCGCCGCCGCGTCGCTGCTGTCCCGGGCGGAGGAGCGGGGCCTGCTGAGCGAGTTGCTGGACGCCTTCCACCACGCCGTGCTGCCCGCGTGCGTCGGGCCGGTGACCGCGCTGCCGTTGGAGGCCCGCGGGGTGACCACGGTGCAGCCGGAGCGCTTTCGGCTCGGGCCGCTCGTGCAGGTGCTGTGCCAGGAACTGCCGGGCCGGGCACGGGTGTTGCCGATCGCCGGGCACCGGGTGGAGATCCGGGGGCAGGCGGTGCTGGTGGACGGCGAACTCCGGCCGGTGCCGCCGGCCGGGATGTCGCTGCTGCGGGCGCTGTCGCGGCGGCCGGGGTGGGTGGTCGGCCGGGCCGAACTGCTGCGGGCGCTGCCCGGCGCCGGGCGGGACGAGCACGCCGTGGAGACGGCGATGGCCCGGCTGCGTACGGCCCTGGGCACGCCCAGACTGATCCAGACGGTGGTCAAACGCGGCTACCGGCTGGCCCTGGATCCGGCGGCGGACGCGAAGTACGCCGACGGCTGACGGCGGTTGACCGTCCCGTCCCGCCGGGGCCGGGGCGGTTGCCGGGGCGTGCGGTCAGGCCGGCCTCCGGTGCGCGTGGCCGTACAGCACGAGCGCACGCGTCATGTCCTCTCCGCATACGCGCGGCTCGCACGGCGCGGGTGCCTGCTCGTGTCGGGCCTGGGCAGGCGGTCTGTACCGGGCTTGTGCCGGGTGCGGGCCGGTGCCTCGGCATCCCGGCCAGCCTGTGTGCCGTGCGGTGCCGTGCGGTGCCGTGCGGTGCCAGGCCGCCGGGAGTCGCCCGTGCCGTGCGGCGCGTACCGGCCTCGGGCGGTGTGAGGGGTTCCGGGCGCGGAAGCGGGCAGGCACTGTGGGGGAGGGAACGGTTCCCTGCCCTAGGCGGTGACTGGCACATGGCACTGGGTACGGCCCCCTACGAGCCGCGGTTCCACGCCGGACGGAGCTGTCTGGACCTCCTCGCGACCACGCACCCCGAGGAACGGCTGCACGCGGTGGAGTCGTTGCGCGCCTGGATCCTCGGCTCCGGACTCGTACCGCCCGGCACCCCACTGGCCCATGCCGACGCCTCCTGGCTGGTCGGCTTCCGTGAACTGCGCGGACACATCGGCCAGTTGGTGTGCGGCGGTGTCAAGGGGGACGGGCGGCCGTACGATCTCGCGCTCGCCCGGGTCAACACGGTCGCGCAGACCGCGGCCCCGGCGCCGCGCGCGGTGCGCCGCGGCGACGGCGCCCTCGTGCGGGAGCTGGCCGGTCCGCCCGAGTGCGCGGCGCTGCTCGGGGCCCTCGCGCGGGACGCCGTGGAACTGCTCACCGACCCCGTGGCGTGGGCGGCCGTCCGGGAGTGCGAGGGGGACAACTGCCCCATCGTGTACCTGGACACGTCCCGCGGGCGGCGCAGGCGCTGGTGCTCCAGCGAGGTCTGCGGAAACCGGGAGCGGGTGGCCCGCCACCGCCGCCGAACAGCCCTGCCCCGCCCCTGACCCCGCCCCCACGCCAGCCCCAACCCCGCCCACCTACGCCCTTGCCCCGCCCCACGTCCGGCACACGCTCGCCGGGCCGCGGCTTCGTCCGGCTCCCGTGCGGTGTGTGTTTGCCGCGCCCCACCCCCGCCCGGCCCACGGCCGGTGTGTGCTCGCCGGGCCCCTGCCTTATCTCAACCCGCCCCCGCTCCCGTCCGGTGCGCGCCCACCGCCCCCAACCCCGCCCCCGCTCCCGTCCGGCGCGCCTGCCGCCCTCAACCCCGCCCCGGCTCGCATCCGGCGCCTGTCTGCTGCTCCTCAACTCGACCCCGCTCGCGCGCCGCGCGTGCCCTTCCCTCAACCGGGTGCAGTCGCACGTCAGTTGGGGAAGTGATCTGCGTAACACGGTGTTTGTTCGCGTCGACGTGCGGGCAGCGCCAACTCTCCGGGCGGCGTGTCGGAAATGTAAAGAAAACGCGGTGGGAATGTGCGCGCATGTCCCTCTCGTCGCGGCACACCGAGGAAAACAGTCACCCCTCTTTGAACACGCCGCACTCCGCATCCGTACCCGTGGTCGAGCGACCGACTGGGGGAACCCCCGGACATCGGAGGTGGGCGTGCGCAAGGATTCCGTCGTGGCCAATGAACGTGGATCGAGGGCCCGACATCGCATGTCCCAGCCCTCGGAGCCCGACGAGGAGCTGATGCGTGCGCTGTATCGCGAGCACGCGGGACCCCTCCTCGCCTATGTCCTCCGGCTGGTCGCCGGAGACCGGCAGCGCGCCGAGGACGTGGTGCAGGAGACGCTCATCCGTGCCTGGAAGAACGCCGGTCAACTCAATCGAGCGACCGGATCGGTACGCCCCTGGCTGGTGACGGTCGCGCGCCGCATCGTCATCGACGGCCACCGCAGCCGGCAGGCCCGGCCGCAGGAGGTCGATCCGTCGCCGCTGGAGGTCATCCCCGCGGAGGACGAGATCGACAAGGCGCTGTGGCTGATGACGCTGTCTGACGCGCTCGACGACCTGACCCCGGCCCACCGGGAGGTGCTCGTCGAGACGTACTTCAAGGGGCGTACCGTCAATGAGGCGGCCGAGACCCTGGGCATACCGAGCGGCACGGTCCGCTCACGGGTGTTCTACGCCCTGCGTTCGATGAAGCTGGCACTGGAGGAGCGGGGGGTGACGGCGTGATGAGTGGGTACGGGGGACTCAACGGATTCAGCACGGGTGGTCCGGGTATGTCTGGCCCCATGAGCCCCAGGCAGGGATCTCCGGCGCCCAACGAGCACGAGACGGTCGGCGCCTACGCGCTCGGCATCCTCGACGACGCCGAGGCGACGGCTTTTGAAGCCCACCTCGCGGGGTGCGAATGGTGCGCGCAGCAGCTCGACGAGCTGGCCGGGATGGAGCCCATGCTGGCCGCGCTCGCGGACCTGCCGGGGGCCGGTACGCCCGCGATCGGGGAGTCGCTGTCCGCCAAGCCCAGCCCGCGGCTCGCGGAGAAGCTGGTCGACGAGGTCGCCGAGCGCCGCGCCCGCAAGCGCCGGCGGAGCTTCTACCTGGTCGCCGCGGCGGCCGCGCTGATCATCGGCGGTCCGCTGACCGTGCTGGCGGCGAGCGGCGGCTCGGACGGCGGCACCGGCACCGTGGCCGCGCCGCCCGCCCGGACCGCGTTCACCACCATGTCGGACAAGGTCACGGCGACCGACCCGAAGACGCACGTCACCGCGACGGTCGCGGTGGAGAAGAAGCTCTGGGGCGCGGACACCGTGCTGGAGCTGAAGAACGTCACCGGACCGCAGAAGTGCTCGCTGATCGCCGTCGGCAAGAACGGCGAGCGCGAGACGGTGACCTCCTGGTCCGTGCCGAACTGGGGCTACGGCCTGCCGGACGCCAAGACCGAGGAGGCCAAGAACCCCCTCTACGTCCGCGGCGGGGCGTCCCTGCAACCGGACGAGATCGACCACTTCGAGGTCATGACCTTCAGCGGCAAGAAGCTCGTCCAGATCGACGCGTGAGCCCGTCCGGCGTCGACGTGTGAGTCCGTCCGGCGGGATCCGCCGGGCGGCCGTAGCTTCCATGGGCCCCCTTCGCGTACGGTTGACGGCTGCCCAGCACGTCAGAAGGGGGCCCGGTGGCCGCTCAGGCTCAGCAATCCGCCGTCGGCTCGGTCCACGATTCCGTACGGGACCGGGAGATCGGCATCGAACAGGAACACCTGGACCGGGTGTACCGGCGGCTTGGGGAGAAGATCCACGAGGCCGAGTTCCTCATGGACGACGCGGCCCGGCGCGGCCAGGTCGGCACGCCCGGCGCGCTCGCCGAGCGCGACGCGCAGGTCTTCCGGGCGGGCATCCACCTCAACCGGCTGAACAACGAGTTCGAGGACTTCCTGTTCGGCCGGATCGACCTGCTCCTCGGCAAGGACGGCAAGAAGGGCCCCGACGGCGCCTACACCGCCGTCGAACCCGCCGAGGGCGCGGTGCGCACCGACGACACCGCCGACATCGCCGAGACCCTGCACATCGGACGCATCGGCGTGCTGGACGAGGACTACGCGCCGCTCGTCATCGACTGGCGGGCCCCCGCGGCGGCCCCCTTCTACCGCGCCACCCCCGTCGACCCCGGACGGGTCGTGCGCCGCCGCGTCATCCGCTCCAAGGGGCGCCGGGTGCTGGGCGTCGAGGACGACCTCATGCGCCCCGAGCTGACCGCCTTCCTGGACGGCCGACGGCTGCCGGTGATCGGCGACGGCGCCCTGATGGCCGCGCTGGGCCAGGCCCGCGGCCACACCATGCGGGACATCGTCTCCTCCATCCAGGCCGAGCAGGACCTGGTCATCCGCGCCCCCGCCGGCTCGGTGACGTATGTGGAGGGCGGGCCCGGCACGGGCAAGACGGCGGTCGCGCTGCACCGGGCGGCCTACCTCCTCTACCAGGACCGGCGCCGGTACGCGGGCGGCATCCTGATCGTCTCGCCGACCCCGCTGCTGGTGGCGTACACCGAGGGCGTGCTGCCCTCGCTCGGCGAGGAGGGCCAGGTCGCGATCCGGGCGATCGGCTCGCTCGTCGACGGCGCGGCGGCCACGCTGTACGACGCGCCGTCGGTGGCGCGGGCGAAGGGGTCGTACCGGATGCTGAAGGTGCTGCGGAAGGCGGCACGCGGGGCGCTGGAGTCGGGGTCGGCCAGCGGCGCGGGACCGTCCGCCGGACAGCTCGCCCTCGGTGAGGACGACGACACCGACGCCCGCCCGCAGGCCCCCTCGGGGACGCCCGGCCGGCTCCGTGTCGTCGCCTTCGGGCGGCGGCTGGAGCTGGGGGCCGCCGAACTGGACCGCATCCGCCGCACCGCGCTCGGCGGCACCGCCCCCGTGAACCTGCTGCGCCCGCGTGCCCGCAGGCTGCTCCTGGACGCCCTGTACGAGCAGTCCGGTGCCGCCGCCCGGCACGGCGACCCGGAGCTGGCCGCCGAGCTGCGCGCCTCGTTCGACGAGGACGTCACCGGCGAGGACGCCTTCATCGCCTTCCTGGAGGCGTGGTGGCCGGAGCTGACCCCGAAGGACGTCCTGGACGCGATGGCCGACGAGCGCAGGCTCGGCCGCTGGGCCCGCCGCATCCTCAACCCGGGCGAGATCCGCAAGGTGGCCCGCTCCCTGAAGCGGGACGGGTACTCCGTGCACGACATCGCGATGCTCGACGAGCTCCAGGCGATCCTCGGCACCCCGGCCCGCCCCCGCAAGAGACGCGAACTGGACCCGCTGGACCAGCTCACCGGCCTGGAGGAGCTGATGCCGGTGCGCGAGGAGTCGCAGCGCGAGCGGGCCGAGCGGCTCGCGCAGGAGCGCGTCGAGTACGCGCACGTCATCGTCGACGAGGCGCAGGACCTCACGCCGATGCAGTGGCGGATGGTCGGCCGGCGCGGGCGGCACGCCAGCTGGACGGTCGTCGGCGACCCGGCCCAGTCCTCCTGGTCCGACCCGGACGAGGCGGCCGAGGCCCGAGACGAGGCCCTGGGCACCCGCGTGCCCGGCTCGCACCAGCGGCCCGGCGGGGGCGGGGCAGCGGGCCGCTCCGCGCGCGCCCGGCGCTTCCGGCTCACCGTGAACTACCGCAACCCCTCCGAGATCGCCGACCTGGCGTCGAAGGTGCTGGCCCTTGCGATGCCGGGCTCCGAGTCCCCGACCGCGGTGCGCTCCACCGGGGTCGAGCCGCGCTTCACCGTGCTGCGGGACTCCCTGGAGAAGACCGTGCGCACGGAGGCTGAGCGGCTGCTGGGCCTCGTGGACGGCACGGTCGGCGTCGTCGTCGCCATGAACCGGCGCGCGGAGGCCGCGCGCTGGCTGGCCGGGCTCGGCGACCGGGTGGTGGCGCTCGGCAGCCTGGAGGCCAAGGGCCTGGAGTACGACGCGACGGTCGTGGTCTGCCCGGCGGAGATCGCCGACGAGAGCCCGGCCGGCCTGCGGGTGCTGTACGTCGCGCTGACCCGCGCCACCCAGCAGCTGACGGTCGTCTCGGGGGACCGGGACGAGCCGGACGCGGCCGGGGTGCCGGACCTCCTGCGGGACTGAACGCGCGATGAACTCTGCGGACGGGAATGGCTGTACGGGATCCGTTTGTTAGCCTGGGTGTGACACCGGCTCGATCCAAGCCCCCGGGCCCAACCTTCGTCGCCACGAGCGACCACTTGCCGCGAGGCGAGCATGGCGGGTCGGTGTCATGAACGGTGGAGAGGCCCACGTCTCATCGGGACGTGGGCCTCTTTCCTTGCCCGGTCAGCTCTCGTATGGTGGAAGTCATTTTCCGCGATCAAGGCGTACCGGTGAACAATACGTCCGCAATCCGGGGCGGCTACCACGTACTCGGGGGTAGGTGCGACGATCGGACGGCACAACTTCGCGACACGGTGAAAGCAGAGGAAGTCGGCCATGGCAACGGCGCCCAGCGTCTCCTACTCGATGACCATCCGGCTGGAGGTGCCCGCGAGCGGAACCGCCGTCTCGCAGCTCACCACCGCGGTGGAATCCTCCGGAGGCTCGGTGACCGGCCTCGACGTCACCGCGTCCGGCCACGAGAAGCTCCGTATCGACGTCACCATCGCGGCCACCTCGACCGGGCACGCCGACGAGATCGTGGAGAAGCTGCGCGGCATCGAGGGCGTCACACTCGGCAAGGTCTCCGACCGTACGTTCCTCATGCACCTCGGCGGCAAGATCGAGATGCAGTCCAAGCACCCCATCCGCAACCGTGACGACCTGTCCATGGTCTACACACCCGGGGTGGCCCGGGTCTGCATGGCGATCGCCGAGAACCCGGAGGACGCCCGCCGGCTCACCATCAAACGCAACTCCGTTGCGGTTGTGACGGACGGCTCCGCGGTGCTGGGCCTCGGCAACATCGGCCCGAAGGCCGCGCTGCCCGTCATGGAGGGCAAGGCGGCCCTGTTCAAGCGGTTCGCCGGCATCGACGCCTGGCCGCTGTGCCTCGACACCCAGGACACCGACCAGATCGTCGAGATCGTCAAGGCGATCGCCCCCGGCTTCGCCGGCATCAACCTGGAGGACATCTCCGCGCCCCGCTGCTTCGAGATCGAGGCCAGGCTGCGCGAGGCCCTTGACATCCCCGTCTTCCACGACGACCAGCACGGCACCGCGATCGTCGTCCTGGCGGCACTGACCAACGCGCTGCGCGTGGTGGGCAAGGCGATCGAGAACGTCCGCGTCGTCATGTCCGGGGCCGGCGCGGCGGGTACGGCCATCCTCAAGCTGCTGCTCGCCGCGGGTGTCAAGAACGCCGTCGTCGCCGACATCCACGGCGTCGTGCACGCCGGCCGCGAGGACCTGCTGGCCGCGCCCACCGACTCGCCGCTGCGCTGGATCGCCGACAACACCAACCCCGAGGGCCTCACCGGCACCTTGAAGGAGGCCGTGCGCGACGCGGATGTCTTCATCGGTGTCTCCGCCCCGAACGTGCTCGACGGCGTCGACGTGGCGGCCATGGCGGACGGCGCGATCGTGTTCGCGCTCGCGAATCCGGACCCCGAGGTCGACCCGGCAATCGCCCGTCAGACGGCCGCAGTTGTGGCCACCGGCCGCTCCGACTTCCCGAACCAGATCAACAACGTGCTGGTCTTCCCGGGCGTCTTCCGCGGTTTGCTGGACGCCCAGTCCCACACCGTCAACACGGAGATGATGCTGGCCGCGGCGCAGGCGCTGGCCGACGTGGTCACCGAGGACGAACTGAACCCGAACTACATCGTGCCGAGCGTCTTCAACGACAAGGTCGCGGGCGCGGTGGCCGGCGCGGTGCGGGACGCGGCCAGGGCGGCCGCGGGCGCGATGTAGCGCCTCGTACCGTAGTGTGCAAGGCGTGACGATCGACATGGCGGCCTCGCACCGGCGCGTCGCGGAACCTCCTGACGCCGGGCGCCCTCTAGGGTGACGGCCGAGCAGGCGCTTTTCGTGTGACTCCCTAGGGTGTTCTCACGACTCCTACGGGTGCCGGATTGGCTTTCCCGCCGCAGGTGGGGGCAGGATGCGTCCCTGGGCGCGAGCGTATCGGCTTCGCTGTGCCTGATCTGCGGCTCCGGCCGCGTGGCACGCCCCAACAGCAAGAAGAACACGGGAGTAACAAAATGAATCGCAGTGAGCTGGTGGCCGCGCTGGCCGACCGCGCCGAAGTGACCCGCAAGGACGCCGACGCCGTTCTGGCCGCGTTCGCCGAGGTCGTCGGTGACGTCGTCTCCAAGGGCGACGAGAAGGTCACCATCCCCGGCTTCCTGACCTTCGAGCGCACCCACCGGGCCGCTCGCACCGCCCGCAACCCGCAGACCGGCGAGCCCATCAACATCCCCGCCGGCTACAGCGTGAAGGTCTCCGCGGGCAGCAAGCTCAAGGAATCGGCCAAGGGCAAGTAAGCGCTCCGCTTCGAGCGGTGGTCCACGGGAGCGTCGTTCGGCTGGTGTGTCGTGGGTGACTGCGGGTCGGTTGTGGCTGGTCGCGCAGTTCCCCGCGCCCCTTCGGGGCGCGTCCGCGGCGGGCGCGGAATTCGATAAATGGGGCGGCCTCCTTGGCGGGGGGCCGCCCATTTTCGTGTGACGGTTGGGTGGTGGTCCACGGGAGCGTCGTTCGGCTGGTGTGTCGTGGGTGACTGCGGGTCGGTTGTGGCTGGTCGCGCAGTTCCCCGCGCCCCTTCGGGGCGCGTCCGCGGCGGGCGCGGAATTCGATAAATGGGGCGGCCCTCTTGGCGGGGGGCCGCCTCATTTCGTGTGGGCGGTTGAGTGCGGCGGCTAGCTGAGGGCCTTGCCGGGGAGTTCTACCTTCGCGCCGAGTTCGACGAGCTTTTCCATGAAGTTCTCGTAGCCGCGGTTGATGAGGTCGATGCCGTGCACCCGGGACGTGCCCTGCGCGGCCAACGCGGCGATCAGATACGAGAAGCCGCCCCGCAGGTCCGGGATGACGAGATCGGCGCCCTGTAGGCGGGTGGGGCCCGAGACGACCGCGGAGTGCAGGAAGTTACGCTGCCCGAAACGGCAGTCGGAGCCGCCGAGGCACTCGCGGTACAGCTGGATGTGCGCGCCCATCTGGTTCAGCGCTGAGGTGAAGCCCAGCCGGGACTCGTAGACCGTCTCGTGGATGATGGACAGGCCCGTCGCCTGGGTGAGCGCCACCACGAGCGGCTGCTGCCAGTCGGTCTGGAAGCCCGGGTGCACATCCGTCTCCAGCGCGATGGACTTCAGCTGGCCGCCGGGATGCCAGAAGCGTATGCCCTCGTCGTCGATCTCGAAGGCGCCGCCCACCTTCCGGTAGGTGTTCAGGAAGGTCATCATCGAGCGCTGCTGGGCGCCGTGGACGTAGATGTTGCCCTCGGTCGCGAGCGCCGCCGACGCCCACGACGCGGCCTCCAGCCGGTCCGGAAGGGCCCGGTGGGCGTAGCCGTCGAGCTTGTCCACACCCGTGATGCGGATGGTGCGGTCGGTGTCCATCGCGATGATCGCGCCCATCTTCTGCAGGACGCAGATCAGGTCCTCGATCTCCGGTTCGACGGCCGCGTTGGACAACTCCGTGACGCCTTCGGCGAGTACGGCCGTCAGCAGCACCTGCTCGGTCGCGCCCACGGACGGGTACGGCAGCCGGATCTTGGTGCCGCGCAGCCCCTTGGGTGCCTCCAGGTACTGGCCGTCCGCGCGTTTCTCGATGGCCGCGCCGAACTGCCGCAGCACGTCGAAGTGGAAGTCGATGGGCCGGCCGCCGATGTCACAGCCGCCAAGGCCCGGGATGAACGCGTGCCCCAGCCGGTGCAGCAGCGGGCCGCAGAACAGGATCGGGATGCGCGAGGAGCCCGCATGGGCATCGATGTCAGCGACGTTCGCGCTCTCCACGTGCGTCGGATCCAGCACCAGCTCGCCGGGTTCGTCACCCGGACGCACCGTCACCCCGTGCAGCTGGAGCAGCCCGCGGACGACCCGGACGTCCCGGATGTCCGGCACGTTGCGCAGCCGGCTCGGCGCACTGCCCAGCAGAGCGGCGACCATGGCCTTCGGCACGAGGTTCTTCGCACCGCGGACACGGATCTCGCCCTCCAGCGGGGTTCCGCCGTGGACAAGGAGGACATCGTCGTTGACGGTCATGTAACTCGCGTTCCGTGGAGGGGGCAGGGCCAGAGAGAGACAGAGTAATCGCCGTGAGCCCCCCTCCCGTAAGCCCAAAGGGCGCCCAGTCGCGTCATAGCTGTGTCACAACACGAACCGTTTCCCGACGGGCACATGGGGTCACCGGCCGCGGGGGTGGCCGGGCGCGTGCCATCCGGCCCCGGGGGTGACACGCCGCCGCCCCGGAACACGGTCCCATCAGCCCCGGTCCCCCGCCGCACCCGTGAAACCCGGCCGCATTCACCCGCGTACCCCCGTTGGCTCCCCACTCGGCCAGAAGATGCGGGATCATGTCTGGCATGACCGAGGTGTCCTCGCTCACAGGGCGGTTGCTCGTGGCAACGCCCGCCCTGGCGGACCCGAACTTCGACCGCGCGGTGGTGCTCCTTCTCGACCACGACGAGGAGGGCTCCCTCGGTGTGGTCCTCAACCGGCCGACCCCGGTGGACGTGGGCGACATCCTGGAGGGCTGGGCCGCCCTCGCCGGCGAGCCCGGAGTGGTCTTCCAGGGCGGGCCGGTCTCGCTGGACTCGGCGCTCGGTGTCGCCGTCATCCCCGGGGGAGCGTCCGGCGACCGCGCCCCGCTGGGCTGGCGCCGGGTGCACGGCTCGATCGGTCTCGTCGACCTGGAGGCCCCGCCCGAGCTGCTGGCCTCGGCCGTCGGCTCGCTGCGGATCTTCGCCGGGTACGCCGGCTGGGGCCCCGGGCAGCTGGAGGACGAACTGGTGGAGGGCGCCTGGTACGTCGTGGAGTCCGAGCCCGGTGATGTCTCCTCGCCCTCCCCTGAGCGGCTGTGGCGCGAGGTGCTGCGCCGTCAGCGCGGCGAGCTGGCGATGGTGGCCACGTACCCGGACGACCCGTCTCTCAACTGATGGGTGCGGGCTTCAGTACCCTGGCTGGTATGAGCACTCTTGAGCCCGAGCGCGGGACTGGTACGGGAACCCTCGTAGAGCCGACGCCACAGGTGTCCCACGGCGACGGTGACCACGAGCGCTTCGCCCATTACGTCCAGAAGGACAAGATCATGGCGAGCGCCCTGGACGGCACCCCCGTCGTGGCGCTGTGCGGCAAGGTGTGGGTGCCGGGCCGCGACCCGAAGAAGTACCCCGTGTGTCCCATGTGCAAGGAGATCTACGAATCCATGGGCAGCGGCGGTGACGAGGGCGACGGCAAGTAACCGGCGTCCCGCCGGCTGATACCCCGCGAGGTCTCCGGGTGCGCTTTGGCGTGCTCCGGGGGCCTTTGTCGTGCCGGGGCGGCGAGGGAAGTGCGTCGGCCGGGTCACAGAGTGGTTCAGACCTCTTGTCGGCATGTTCATGTAGTTCATAGCCTCCCTGTGTTGTGCAGAGCGAAACCGTCATTGCATATGCTGCAACGCACTTCCGGAGGGTCACTCCATGAAGCTGTCCGCACGTCTCGCCCCCGCACTGATGACCGCCCTGGTCCTCACCGCCTGCGCCCCGCAGTCCTCCTCCAACTCCGCCTCCGACGAGGACGCCAAGAGCGGCACCCTGCGCGTGTGGCTCTTCCAGGAGGTCGGCAACCAGCCGAAGGAGAAGGTCGTCGACGCCGTCACGGCGGACTTCGAGAAGGCCCACGAGGGGGTGAAGGTCGACGTCGAGTACATCCCCGTCGAGACCCGCGCCCAGCGCGTCAAGGCCGCCTTCAACGATCCGAAGTCCGCGCCGGACGTCATGGAGTACGGCAACACCGACACCGCCGGCTACGTCCGCGACGGTGGGCTCCTCGACGTCACCCGGGAGTTCGGCGCCTGGAGCGAGGCCGAGGACGCCGACCCGACCGCCCGGCAGTCGGTCACCGTGGACGACAAGGTCTACGGTGCGCCCTTCTACGTCGGCGTCCGCGCCCTGTACTACCGCACCGACGTCTTCGAGGACCTGGACCTCCGGGTGCCGAAGACGATGGCCGAACTGGCCACCGCGGCCCGCGCGATCCGGGCGGCCGAGCCGGACCTGTACGGCCTGGCCGTCGGCGGCGCCTACACCTACGGCGCGCTGCCCTTCGTCTGGGCCAACGGCGGCGAACTCGCCACCGGCAAGGGCGGCTCGTACGCCTCCGCGATCGACAGCGCGGCCGCGCAGAAGGGCATCAAGGCCTACACATCCCTGTTCTCCGACGACAACTGCCCCGCCGCCAAGTGCGCGGGCATGACCGGCAACGACACGGTGACCGCGTTCGCGGCGGGCAAGGCGGGCATGGTGATCGGCGGCGACTTCAGCCACGCGGCCGTCGAGGCCGGGAAGGTCAAGGGCGCGTACGCGGTGGTGCCGCTGCCGGGGGTGACGCCCGGTTCGGTCGCCCCCGCGTTCGCGGGCGGCAACAACATCGGCGTGCTGAAGAGCACGACGCACCGCACACTGGCCGTCGACCTGATGGAACGGCTGGCGTCGAAGAAGACGCAGTCCGCGCTGTTCGACGCGATGGGCTTCCTGCCGACGTTCACCGACGTGCGCGACCAGGCCGCCGCGCGGCAGCCGTTCGTGAAGCCCTTCGTGCGGACGCTGTCCGCCGGCACCAAGTTCGTCCCGGCGTCCCCCGCCTGGTCCCAGATCGACTCCTCCCTGGTCCTTCCGACCCTGTTCCAGGAGGTCATCAGCGGCAAGAAGAACGTGCCGGCGGCATCCAAGGACGCGGCGGCGAAGATGAACACCGCGTTCGGCTCCGCCGGATGAGCCCCATGAACAGCCACACCCCGAAGGGCGGCCGGCAACTTGGGAGATGGGGTGCTACGAGCGGTCGCGCTTCCCCGGCCGTCAGCGACGCACGCCGTCCCGTACGGTCCTACGGCGATTCCCGCGCCCGTGCCCGGAACGAAACCGTCGGCGTCGGGGCGGCGGTGGGTGATGCGGTGCGCGTGGGCCGGACGCCGTCGGGCGATGGTGCGGCCGGGCGGCGGCAGCCGCACGGCAGGGGGCCGCGGCGGGCCCGTGGCGCGGCCCGTGGGGCGAGCGGGTGGACGCCCTGGCTGTATCTCGCGCCCGCCCTCGCGGTCCTCGGCGGGCTGCTGGTCTACCCCATCTACCAGTTGGGCCTGATCTCGTTCTTCCGGTACACCCAGGCCCAGGTCAGCGGCGGCGAACCGGCCGCCTACGAGGGGTTCGGCAACTACGCGGAACTCTTCGGCGACGGCCAGTTCTGGCAGGTGCTGCTGGCCACGCTCGTCTTCGCCGCGGCCTGCGTCGGCGCCACCCTCGCCGTCGGCTGTGCCCTCGCCGTCCTGCTCACGCGCGTACGGGCCGTGCCCCGGCTGGCGCTGATGCTGGCCGCGCTGGGCGCGTGGGCGACACCGGCGGTCACCGGCTCGACGGTGTGGCTGTTCCTCTTCGACCCGGACTTCGGCCCGGTCAACCGGCTCCTGGGACTGGGCGACCACTCGTGGACGTACGGCCGCTACAGCGCCTTCCTCCTCGTCCTCCTCGAAGTCGTCTGGTGCTCCTTCCCGTTCGTGATGGTCACGGTGTACGCCGGGATCCGCGCCGTGCCCGCCGAGGTGCTGGAGGCCGCCGCCCTCGACGGCGCCTCGCAGTGGCGGATCTGGCGGTCCGTGCTCGCCCCGATGCTCCGGCCGATCCTCACGGTCGTCACCATCCAGTCGGTCATCTGGGACTTCAAGGTGTTCACCCAGATCTACGTCATGACCAACGGCGGCGGCATCGCGGGCCAGAACCTGGTCCTGAACGTGTACGCCTACCAGCAGGCGTTCGCCTCCTCGCAGTACGGACTCGGCTCGGCGATCGGCGTCGTGATGCTGCTGATCCTGCTCGCCGTGACGCTCGGCTACCTGCGATCGCTGCGCCGGCAGGGGGAGGAGCTGTGAGTCTCGTGAATCTTGTGCGCGGCTTTCCGCGGCGGCCCGGCCGCGCGATGGCCGAGGCGACGGCGCTCCTCGTCGCCGCGGTGGTCGCCTTCCCGCTGTACTGGATGGTGCTCAGCGCCTTCAAACCGGCCGGCGAGATCGAGTCGGACGAGCCCCGGCCGTGGACCCTGACGCCGTCCCTCGACGCCTTCCGGCGGGTCTTCGGGCAGCAGGAATTCGGCCGGTACTTCCTCAACAGCCTCGTCGTGGCGTGCACGGTCGTGATCGCCTCGGCACTGATCGCGTTTCTCGCGGCGACCGCCGTGACCCGATTCCGTTTCCGCTTCCGGACCACCTTGTTGATCATGTTCCTGGTGGCCCAGACGGTGCCCGTGGAAGCCCTCACGATCCCCTTGTTCTTCCTCATGCGGGACTTCGGCCAACTGAACACGCTCGGCTCGCTGATCCTGCCGCACATCGCCTTCTCGCTGCCCTTCGCGATCTGGATGCTGCGGGGCTTCGTGAAAGCGGTGCCCGAGGCCCTGGAGGAGGCCGCGTACATCGACGGGGCGAGCCGCACGCGATTTCTGTGGCAGATCCTATTCCCGCTCGTCTTCCCGGGTCTGGTGGCCACCAGCGTCTTTTCCTTCATCTCGGCCTGGAACGACTTCCTGTTCGCCAAGTCCTTCATCATCAGCGACACGTCGCAGTCCACCCTGCCGATGGCCCTTCTGGTCTTCTACAAGCCGGACGAGCCGGACTGGGGCGGGGTGATGGCGGCGTCCACGGTGATGACGATTCCGGTGCTGATCTTCTTCGTACTCGTACAGCGACGGCTGGTCTCCGGACTGGGCGGAGCGGTTAAGGAGTGACGTGACTTCGACGACGACGGAACTGATCCCGGCCCCCCTGACGGCGGGGAACCCGGCCGCCGGCGCCGGCTTCGTGCTCGACGCGGGCACGGTGATCGACGCAGGACCCGGCACCGAGCGCACCGCCCGCTGGCTGCGCGGTGCGCTCGGGGCCGCCACGGGGTTCGCGCTGCCGCCCGGATCCGACGGCGGCGGGGCCCTCCGGCTGCGGATCAGGCCCGAGGAGGCCGCCCGGCTCGGGCCGGAGGGCTACACGCTGCACGTCGACGGCGACGCCGTCACCGTGCACGGCGGCGGCCCGGCCGGCGTGTTCTGGGGCGCGCAGACGCTGCGGCAACTGCTCGGCCCCGACGCCTTCCGGCGCGCCCCGCTCGCCCCCGGCCGCCGCTGGACGGTGCCCGGCACCGCCGTCGAGGACGCCCCGCGGTTCCGCTGGCGCGGTCTCATGCTCGACGTGGCCCGGCACTTCACGCCCAAGGAAGGCGTCCTTCGGTACCTGGACCTGATGGCCGCGCACAAACTCAACGTCTTCCACTTCCATCTGACGGATGATCAGGGGTGGCGGGTGGAGATCAAGCGGTACCCCAAGCTGACCGAGACCGGAGCCTGGCGGGCACGGACGAAATTCGGTCACCGGGCCTCACCGCTGTGGGAGGAGAAGCCACACGGTGGCCACTACACCCAGGACGACATCCGGGAGATCGTGGCCTACGCAGCCGAGCGGCATATCGCCGTCGTCCCGGAAATCGACCTACCGGGCCACTCGCAGGCCGCCATCGCCGCGTATCCGGAACTCGGCAACACCGACGTCATCGACACCACCGCCCTCTCCGTCTGGGACACCTGGGGGATCTCTCCGAACGTACTCGCCCCCACTGACACCACCCTGCGGTTCTATGAGGGGGTGTTCGAGGAACTGCTGGAACTCTTCCCCACGGGCGCCACCGAGTTCCCGGCGGACTCGGCGGACCCGCCGTCCCCGGCCTTCTCGGCCTTCTCGCCGTTCTCGGCGTTCATTCACGTCGGCGGCGACGAATGCCCCAAGGACCAGTGGCGGCGGTCGCCGGCCGCGCAGGCCCGCATCAAGGAACTCGGGCTGGCCGACGAGGACGCGTTGCAGTCCTGGTTCATCCGGCACTTCGACCGCTGGCTCACCGCGCGCGGGCGCCGGCTCATCGGCTGGGACGAGATCCTGGAGGGCGGGCTCGCCGAGGGCGCGGCCGTGGCGTCCTGGCGCGGCTACCAGGGCGGGATCGCCGCCGCGCGCGCCGGTCACGACGTCGTCATGTGCCCCGAACAGCACGTCTACCTCGACCACCGGCAGGCCGCCGACCCGGACGAACCCGTACCGATCGGCTTCGTCCGCACCCTGGAGGACGTCTACCGTTTCGAGCCCGTTCCCCCGGAGTTGGACGCGCGGCAGGCCGGCCATGTGCTGGGTACCCAGGCCAACCTGTGGACCGAGGTGATGGAGAACCACGCGCGCGTGGACTACCAGGCCTTCCCCAGGCTGGCCGCCTTCGCCGAAGTGGCCTGGAGTCGCCTGCCCGCCCCGGCGGAGCGGGACTTCGCCGGTTTCGAGCGCCGGATGGCCGCCCACTACCGGCGGCTCGACGCCCTGGGCGTCGACTACCGGCCGCCGTCCGGGCCCCGGCCGTGGCAGCGCCGCCCCGGCGTGCCTGGCCGGCCCCTGGACGGGCCGCCGCCGAAGCGGTAGCCGCCTTGGCAGGCCGGTCGCCGCCGGTCGCGGCCGGCTGCCGTCGCGGCACAGCCGTCCGCCC